>CAYVJJ010000293.1:0-1154 GCA_964451655.1 uncultured Mycobacteriaceae bacterium
GTGGGGCCGGGCCAATTCATGAACGTGGCGAGCCCGCCCGCCTCATCGATGATGTCCGAGCCCGGCTGCAGGTACAGGTGATAGGCGTTCGCCAGCAGCGCCTGCGCGCCGAGGTCCGCCATCGCCTCAGGGAGGACCGCCTTGACCGCGGCCTTGGTGCCGACCGCGATGAACGCGGGAGTACGGATCTCCCCGTGCGGGGTGCGCACGGTGCCCGTCCGTCCCTGACCCGACCTCATGCGGGTGCGGACGCTGAAGAACTCGCCGGTGCCGGTCACCGGGTCATCCAATCAAACACCCCCGCCCACCGGCACGCGGGACTGGCCGCATATACCCCCTGCGGGTACCATGACGTCAAGGCACGGTCCGCCGCGGGCACCCGTACAGGGCATCGCGCCCCGGGCGGAAATTAGCAGAAAGGCGGGCATCGCCATGGCGCAGACTCCACCGGCCGAGCAGGCGGCTTCCGGAACCGCGGCGCACGGTCATGCGGCGACGCACGGCCGGCCCGGGTACGCCGATGACAAGGCCTCGATGCGCACGCGCCTGCGCCGCATCGAGGGCCAGGTGCGCGGGCTCCAGCGGATGGTGGACGAGGACACCTACTGCATCGACGTCCTCACGCAGATCTCCGCGGTGAACCGCGCACTGGAGTCCGTGGCCCTCGCCCTGCTGGACGATCACCTGCACCACTGCGTCTCGCACGCCATCGCGAGCGGCGAGGACGCCGACGAGAAACTGGACGAGGCCACGGCGGCCATCAAACGACTGGTGCGCTCCTGACACTGCGTCACCGCCCCGCCGGGGCCGTCACCACTCGTCGAGGCTGACCAACCCGTCCTGCAGGGCGCGCACCACCAGCGCCGCCTTGGTGGACGCGGCGCGCCCCACCCGCGCGTATTTGGCGCGTACCCGCGCCAGGTGCGTGTTCAGCGTGCCCACCGAGATGAACAGCTCCGCAGCCGCCGTCGCTTTGGAGTCCGACCGGAACCACGCGAGCAGGACCTCCTTCTCCCGCGCCGAGAGCGCCGGCACCTGCGGGGGCGGTGCCTGCGGGGGCGACCCGTGCACCTCCTCCCGGGGGTGCGCGTGCGCCGAAACCCCGGGGGCGGGAGCCGGGCCCCGCCCTCCGCCGACCAGCCGCAGCGTCCGCT
>CAYVJJ010000293.1:1254-3822 GCA_964451655.1 uncultured Mycobacteriaceae bacterium
GACGCCCCGCCGTCCGGACAGACATATCGTCGCGCACGGGTCCGACATCTCCGTCATCGAAAACCGGCCCCATACCGAGTCCATACGTACGACCCTGCGCCATACGCCCCCGCACCTGCGGTTTCTTTGGTGCACCGGGAGAGAATTCCTTATTGTTGAATCCGTGAATATGCAGAGCCATACACGCCCCGGAGCGCTCGATACGGGCGGCGGGGCGACCGCCCCGGCAAGGAGGGAGGGGCCGGACGGCGTCGCGAGCAGGGCCGATCTCGCGGCCGCGCTCACGGCTCTGCGCATGTCCGCCGGACTCAGCGTGCGCGAGGTGGTCACGCGGTCCGGCGGGCTCCACGGCACGATCTCCGGCTGGTTCTCGGGCCAGCACCTGCCCTATACGGCGAGCTTCCCGATGTTCGACGCGGTGCTGCAGGCCTGCGGAGTCACCACCGCTTCCGGCCGGGAGCGGTGGCACGCGGCCGTGCTGCGGGCCCGGCAGAGCCGGCCACGGTCCGCCGCACCGTACCGGGGTCTCGAGCCCTTCGCGGAGTCGGACGCGCAGTGGTTCTTCGGTCGCGACGAGTTGGTGGACGCGATTCTCGACCGACTCGACGGCCCTGCCGCCCGCGGGCCCGTCATCGTCATCGGACAGTCCGGATCCGGCAAGTCGTCGGTGCTGCGCGCCGGCGTCGTCCCGGCCCTGCGCGACCCGGACCGCGGCGGGGGAAGGGCCGCCGCGGTCACGACCCCGCGCCGCGCCGTCGAGGTGCTCCAGGGGCTGCAGGACGACGACGGCGCCTCTGAAGACACACCACCGGTGCTGGTCGTAGACCAATTCGAGGAGCTGTGGACGTCGGAGATGTCCGAGGACGACTGCGCCGCCATAGTGGAGGCGCTGACCACCGCGGATGATCCGGCCCGCGGTACGCCGCCGGTGCGGATCGTGATGGCGCTGCGCGCCGATTTCTACGGCAACGCCGCCGCCGAACCGGCACTGATCGACGCGCTGGAATCGCCGGTGGTGGTGGGTCCGATGACCGACGACCAGATCCGCACGATCATCACCGAGCCCGCGGCCCTCGCGGGTGCCACCGTGGAGGAATCGCTGGTGCGGCTCCTGGTGGCCGAGACCCGTCCGCCCGGCTCCGCCACGGGCACGCGTCCGGGGACGCTGCCGTTGCTCTCGCACGCTCTGCTGATGACCTGGGGCAGATCCCGGCACAAGACCCTCACCGTGGCGGACTATTACGCCTCCGGCGGGATCGGCGGCGCCGTGGAACAGAGCGCCGAGACGGTGTACTCCGCCTTGAACACTCCACAGCAGGCCATCGCTCAGCGTGTGTTCCTGCGGCTGGTCACCATCGACGGCGACGCCGACACGGCTCTGCGTCGCCGGGCGACCCGCGACGAGCTCACCGGCGTCAACGGATCCGGATCGCCGGGCGCCGCGGTGTCCGACGTGGACACGGTCATCGGCGCGTTCGTGGAGCGCAGGCTCCTGATCGTCGGCGACGGCACGGTCGAGGTCGCACACGAAGTGCTTCTCACCGCGTGGCGGCGTCTGCACGACTGGATCGACGAGAACCGGGCGGGCCTGGTCGTGCGTCGGCAGTTGACCGAGGCCGCGGAGCTCTGGCTCGCGTCGGAGCGCGATCCGGAAACCCTGCTGTCCGGAAACCGGCTGGCGCTGATGCGGGACTGGTCCCGGTCCTCCGGTTCCGTCCAGGCCCCGAGCCCGGTGGAACAGGAGTTCCTCGACGCGTGCTCCGCCGAGGAGGACGCCCGGGCCGCCCAGGAGCACCACCGCTACCGGATCATGCGCCGGCTGGTGGTGGCGCTCGCCGCCGTCACCGTCCTGGTGGTCACGGCCGCAGTGATCGCCGGCGTGGCGCGGTACGACGCCGATCGTGCCCGCACGGCCGCCGTCACCGCGCGCAACGAGGCGATGGCGCGGCAGATCGCCACCCAATCGGACAAGTTGCGCACCCGGGACCCGGCGCTCTCCGCCCAGATGGCGCTCGCCTCCTATCGCGTCGCCCCGGTGCTCGAAGCCCGGTCCGCACTGCTGGACGCCACGGCGATGCCCGTCGGCGCCCGCATCGTCGGACCGACCGGCGGCATGAAGGCCGAGCCGTCACCGGACGGCTCCTGGTTCGCCACCGCCGCCTCGGACGGCGACGTGCGCCTGTACCGCACGGAGCATGTCGGCACCGATCCCGCCCCCATCGCCGTACTCGACGCCTTCGACCGGGGCACCCCGCCCTACGCGTTGGCGATCGCCCCCTCCGGCCGTCTGATCGCGGTCGGCGGCGAGGGCGGCGCGCAACTGTGGGACGTCTCCGATCCGGCCGCGCCCCATCGCGCGGCCCCGCTTCCCGTGACGGAGGGCACTTCCGTCCAGAACATCGTGTTCACCGCCGACGGCCGCTATGCCCTCGCCGGCACGGGCGACTCCCGCCTGCTGCGATGGGACACGGCCGACCCGGAGCACCCGGTGGCGCTCGAGCCGATCACCCTGCCCGGCACCGGCAGGGTGTCGGTGGCCGTGAGCCCCGACGGGCGCCTGGTGGCCAC
>CAYVJJ010000294.1:0-3820 GCA_964451655.1 uncultured Mycobacteriaceae bacterium
TCCGCTGCAGCGAATGCAGCCACTCCGCACCCAAGTGGGCGGGGCGCTGCCCCGGTTGCGGCAGCTGGGGCACGCTGCAGGAACGCGTGGAACTTTCATCGGTCGGCGGCGCATCCGCGCCGCGCCCCGCGCCGCGGACGCCGGCGGGGCTGCTCCCGTCCTCGCCGGCGGCGCCGCTGACCGCCATCGACGCCACCGCATCGCAGGCTGTTCCCACCGGCGTCGCCGAGCTGGACCGGGTGCTCGGCGGCGGAATCGTGCCCGGCGCCGTGGTACTGCTGGCCGGTGAGCCCGGAGTGGGCAAGTCCACGCTGCTTCTCGAGGTCGTGCACCAGTGGGCGGCCGGTGGGCGCGGGCGGGCCCTGTACGTCACCGGCGAGGAGTCGGCCGGGCAGGTGCGGCTGCGGGCCGAGCGCACGGGCACCGTCCACCAGGATGTGCTCCTGGCCGCGGAGGCGGACCTGGCCACGCTCGTCGGTCACGTCGACGACACCGCACCCACCTTGCTCGTGGTGGATTCGGTCCAGACGTTGATCGCGCCGGACGCGGACGGGGTCACCGGCGGCACCACCCAGGTGCGTGCGGTCACCTCCGCCCTCACCGCGCTGGCGAAGGCCCGCGGCATCGCCGTACTGCTGGTCGGGCACGTCACCAAGGACGGCGCTGTGGCGGGGCCGCGCACGCTGGAGCATCTTGTGGACGTGGTACTGCATTTCGAGGGCGACAAGAACTCGATGCTCCGCATGGTCCGGGGTGTCAAGAACCGGTTCGGTGCCGCAGACGAGGTCGGGTGCTTCGAGCTGCGCGACGACGGGATCGTCGGGATCACCGATCCGTCCGGGCTGTTCCTGCACCATCGCGACGGCGCCGTCCCCGGGACAGCGGTCACGGTCACGATGGACGGCAAGCGCCCGCTGCTCGGCGAGCTGCAGGCGTTGCTGGTCGAATCGGCTCTGCCTTCGCCCCGGCGCGCGGTCAGCGGCCTCGACTCGTCCCGGGTGGCGATGATCCTGGCGGTCCTCGAGCGCCACGGGAGGCTCCCGATCGGCAAATGCGACGTCTATGTGGCCACGGTGGGAGGCATGCGGGTCACCGAGCCTGCAGCCGACCTGGCTCTGGCTGTCGCGGTGGCCTCGGCGATCACCGGCAGGCCGCTGCGTGACGGGACGGTGGCGCTCGGTGAGGTTGGCCTGGCCGGCGAGGTGCGCCGCGTCACGGGCGCGGGCCGGCGTGTCGCGGAGGCCTCCCGCCTGGGTTTCCGCACCGCACTGGTGCCGCCCGGCAACGGACCCCTCCCCACCGGCGTGCGTGTCGTCGAAGTGCCGGATCTGGCGGCGGCACTGCGGGAGGGTCTCCGCGAGCCGGGATAGGGACCACGCCCCTCCCCGCCGACGGGTCAGAGCCGTGTCGAGTTGCCCGCGAGATCCCGGAAGTGCGTCTTGTGGTCGATCTCGATGAACAGGGCGCGCGCCGTCCCGGCGGGTTCCTCCGCCCCGTCGACGTGCACTTCCGCGGATGCGTACACCTTCTTCCGAAGCACCGCATCGATCCGGGCGTGCAGGGTCAGCGTCGAGCCCACCGGCACAGGCCGGGCGAAGTCCACCTCCAGGTGTGCCGTCACCACCTCGAGACCGATCAGCTTGGCGGCGAACCCCATCACCTCGTCCACGGCCGAGGAGAGCACACCGCCGTGGATCACGCCCGGGCCGCCTTCGAACATCGCCGCGACGGTCATCTCCCCGGTCACCGCCAGGCCGTCGCCGGCGACGGCGACCAGGCCCATCCCTTCCGCGGATGCGGGCCGGCACCCGAAGCATCCGTGCCAGTGGACGGGGATCGGCTCCCCGGGCGCGGGCGCCTCGGGGTGCCTCTCCGGGGCCGCCGCTTCCGCGGGTACCGTCCACGTGCTGCTCATGCACAGGTAATCTAGTTGCGGCTCAATGGGACCCCTGCGCCCCGCCCCGGCCAGTGTGACCGGCCGCACGCCGACGGGGCTACGTGCGGCGGGTCCCTCCGCACGCCGGGAGGAACCTGCGTACGCCGGGACGAACCCGTGTACGCCGGGAGGATTTCGACGCATGTCGGGAGAAAGGCGGGTACGTGTCGACCGAAGAGCGACGGCCCACGGCGAGCCTGCGTGACACCATCGGCCGCCTCGCGCCGGGCACCACGCTGCGCGACGGCCTCGAGCGCATCCTGCGCGGCCGTACCGGCGCACTCATCGTGCTGGGCTACGACCCGCTCGTGGAGAGCATCTGCGACGGCGGCTTCGAGCTGGACGTGGCGTTCGCGCCCACGCGCATGCGCGAGCTGTCGAAGATGGACGGCGCGGTGGTGCTGTCCACCGACGGTTCCCGGATCGTACGCGCGAACGTCCAGCTGATGCCGGACGCGAGCCTGCCGACGGAGGAGTCCGGCACCCGTCACCGCGCTGCCCAGCGCACCGCCATCCAGACCGGGTATCCGGTGGTGTCGGTGAGCCAATCGATGAGCATCGTCAGCGTCTATGTGGGCGGCCACCGGCACCTGATCGAGGATTCCGGCACCATCCTCTCGCGTGCGAACCAGGCCGTGGCCACGCTGGAGCGCTATCGCAGCCGGCTCGACGAGGTCGACCGTCAACTGTCGGTGACGGAGATCGAGGATTTCGTCACGCTGCGCGACGCGATGACGGTGATGCAGCGCCTGGAGATGGTCCGCCGCCAGTCCGCCGAGCTGGAGAAGCACGTGGTGGAGCTGGGCACGGACGGGCGGCAACTCGCACTGCAACTCGAGGAGCTCGTGGGCAACCGGGACGCGGGGCGCGATCTGCTGGTGCGCGACTACCTCCCCGGCGACGGCCTCCCGGACGGCGTGCGGGTCCGCACGACGCTCGATGCGGTGGACCAGCTCACGGGCGCGGACCTGCTGGATCTGACCACCCTCGCCCGGGCGTTCGGGTACACCCCTACCATCGAGTCGCTGGATTCGCCGGTCATGCCGCGCGGCTATCGCCTGCTCACCCGCGTCCCGCGCCTGCAGTTCACGCAGGTGGACAAGCTGGTCGACGCGTTCGGCACGCTGCACGAACTGCTGGCCGCGTCAGCGGCGGATCTCCAGTCCGTCGACGGGATCACGTCCATGTGGTCCCGTCACATCCGTGAGGGTCTGTCCCGCCTCGCGGAGGCCGGCATCGCCGACCGGCTGGGGTGAGCGCCGGATCCGGCTCAGTGGATGTTGAACGGCACCGGATCGCTGGCCAGCGTGCCCAGGTGGGTCGTCACCGCATAGACGCCCGGAGACACCGGCTTGCGGTCGGCGGGGGCGCACCCCTGAGCGGACGTGGTTCCCGCCCATTGCATCTTGAACTGCGCCTGCTGCCCCGGCTCGAGCGTCCGGATGTCGCTGCCGGTGCCCGGGTAGCAGTCCGCATTGGACCACACCTGCCCGCCGTCGACGGCGGCGACGGTGTTGACGATCATCGGCCCGCTCAGGTCCCGCACGCACGGCACCGACCCGATGTTGGTCACGGTCGTGAGGAACGTGACCGACTCGCCGGCGTCGTAGTTGGGCTTCTCCGGCTTCACGGTGATGCCGATCGCCGCATCCGAGCATTGGCCGCCGGGAACGGTGTCGTCCGCCTTCTCCCCGCCCGGCGCGTCCGCCGGCTTCGGCGCCTCGCCGGTCGCGGTGCCGGACGGGGTCGCGGAAGCGGAGGGCGTGGCGGATGCCGACGCCGACGGGTCGGGCGTGGCGGTGCTCTCCGACGTGCCGGCCGCGGCCGCGGCGGGAGTGGGCTCCTCGGAGCCGCCGCCCCGGCAGGACACGGCGATCACGATGA
>CAYVJJ010000295.1:0-3812 GCA_964451655.1 uncultured Mycobacteriaceae bacterium
CGGAAACGCCACCTTAGCTCAGTCGGTAGAGCGATTCACTCGTAATGAATAGGTCACCGGTTCGATTCCGGTAGGTGGCTCCACCTCCTCCCGCACGTCGGGCGGCAGCCCGTCGCATCCCGGGATGAGCAGAGTGCATGCCTGTTGCGCTGGCGAAACACCGGCCGGCGAGGCATGGTGCGCGGGATTTCGAAACGGAATTGGCACCCTGAGTGAGGTGCTGTTAGCCTGTATTTCAGCGGTGGTTCGCGCCTACCCCCCCTGGCGCACCCCGCTTTCGGTTCCTTCCGCCACCTCCCCCCCGGCGGAAGGGATCTCCGGCCCGTCCCGCCTCCATCCCCCCCGGATGGCGGGGCGGGCCCCTTACTTTGCCGGAACGGGGTGAATCCGGCCCCAGCCGGACGCCGGTGGGCCCGCGTCGGGCAGACTGAGGGTTTGTGCGTTCACGCGGCGCCGCGGCATCGGCCGCCCCGCGCCCCGGACGCAGCAGCACCGCAGCACTGCCGGAAGGAACACTCCACGATGCGCGCACTCGTCACCGGCGGGGCCGGCTTCATCGGCTCCACCCTGGTGGACAGGCTCCTGGACGACGGGCACGAGGTCACCGTCGTCGACAATCTCAGCCGCGGCCGTGCGGGCAACCTGAGCCGGGCCCGCGAGAACCAGAACTACAAGTTCGTCCACGGGGACCTGGTCACCGCCGACTTGGGGGAGATCGTCGCCGAGCGCGGGCCCGAGGTCATCTTCCATCTGGCCGCGCAGATCGACGTGCGTCAGAGTGTGCAGAACCCGGCCGCGGACGCGTCGGTCAACGTGCTGGGCACCGTCCGGCTGGCCGAGGCCGCACGGCGCGCGGGGGTCCGCAAGATCGTCTTCACCTCGTCCGGAGGGTCCATCTACGGTTCCCCGCAGACGTTCCCCGTCTCCGAGCAGATGCCGGTCGATCCGCAGTCGCCGTACGCGGCGGGCAAAGTGTCCGGTGAGATCTACCTCAACACCTTCCGCAACCTCTACGGCCTGGACTGCACGCACATCGCGCCCGCCAACGTCTACGGCCCCCGTCAGGACCCGCACGGCGAAGCCGGCGTGGTGGCCATCTTCTCGCAGGCTCTGCTGCACGGGACCGAGACGAAGATCTTCGGCGACGGCGGCAACACCCGCGATTACGTCTACGTCGACGACGTGGTGGAGGCTTTCGTGCTGGCGTCCGGCAGCGCCGGAGGCGGCGAGCGCTTCAACATCGGTACCGGAGTGGAGACCTCCGACCGTGAACTGCACAGCATGGTGGCGCAGGCGGCCGGGGCGCCCGATGCGCCGGCCCTGCTCGCGGCGCGGCTGGGGGACATCCGCCGCTCGGTCCTGGACCCGGCCCTCGCGCACGAGGTGCTCGGCTGGGCGCCGAAGGTGGACATCGAGGAGGGCATCCGCCGCACCGTCGAGTTCTTCCGCAGCTGACATGCCCCTGCCGGCAGAGCGCATCCTGGTCACGGGCGGGGCCGGGTTCATCGGCTCGGGCTTCGTGCACTACACGGCGCGTACACGGCCCGGAGTGCAGATGACGGTGCTCGACAAGCTCACCTACGCCGGCAGCCGTGCGTCCCTCGACGGCACGGGCGCGCGGCTCGTCGTCGGCGATGTGGCGGACGCACCGCTGGTGGAGCGGCTGGTGGCGGAGCTCGAACCCGGGCGGGACGCGGTGGTGCACTTCGCGGCCGAATCGCACAACGACAATTCCCTGGACGACCCGTCGCCGTTCGTCCGCACCAACCTGGTGGGCACGTTCACGCTGCTCGAGGCGGTGCGCCGGCGCGGGGTGCGGCTGCACCACGTCTCCACTGACGAGGTCTACGGCGACCTGGACTTGGACGCCCGGGAGCGTTTCACCGATCGCACCGCCTACAACCCGTCCAGCCCGTACTCGGCGACCAAGGCCGGTTCGGACATGCTGGTGCGGGCGTGGGTGCGCTCGTTCGGCGTGCATGCCACGTTGTCGAACTGCTCCAACAACTACGGGCCGCGCCAGCACATCGAGAAGTTCATCCCCCGGCAGATCACCAACCTGCTCACCGGACGGCGCGCCAAGCTGTACGGGTCGGGGCGCAACGTGCGCGACTGGATCCACGTCGACGACCACAACGCGGCGGTCTGGCGCGTCCTGGAGGAGGGGCGCAGTGGACGCACGTATCTGATCGGAGCGGACGGGGAGCGCAGTAACCTCGAGGTGCTGCAGGCGGTCCTGCGACTGATGGGCCGCGACCCCGACGACTTCGACCACGTGGCCGACCGGCCCGGGCACGACCTGCGCTACGCCATCGACGCCGGACCCCTGCGCCGTGAGCTCGGATGGGCGCCGCAGTACGCCGACATGGATGCGGGATTGGCGGACACCATCGGCTGGTACCGCGACAATCGCGGGTGGTGGGAGCCGGCGAAGGAGGACGTGGAGGACCGTTATGAGGCGCTGGGGTGGGGCTCGCGCGCGGACAGGGGCGGCGATGCGCTTCCGTGAACTGGCGGTGCCCGGAGCGTGGGAATTCACGCCGGTGCAGCACCGGGACGGGCGCGGACTGTTCCTGGAGGCCTTCACCGCGGCGTCGTTGCGGGAGGCGACGGGGCGGGACCTGACTCTGGCGCAGGTGAACTGCTCCGTCTCGCGCGCCGGGGTGGTGCGGGGCATCCACTTCTCCGACGTGCCGCCGGGGCAGGCGAAGTACATCAGCTGCGTGCGCGGCGCGGTGCTGGACGTGGTGGTGGACGTGCGGGCGGGTTCGCCCACCTTCGGTGCGGTCGACACCGTGCGGCTCGACGACGAGCACCGGCGCGCTGTGTTCGTCTCCGAGGGGCTGGGGCACGGGTTCGTGGCGCTCACCGACGAGGCGACGGTGACCTACCAGTGCTCCACGCCGTACGCGCCCGGCCGGGAGCACGGGGTCCACCCGTTCAGCATCGGTGTGGAATGGGGCGCCGCCGAACCGGTCCTGTCCGCCAAGGACTCCGCCGCGCCGACGCTGGCCGAGGCCGCCGATCTGGGGATCCTGCCGTCGTACGATGCGGTGGTGGAGTGGATCGCGGCGCAGGGGAGCGGACCGGCCGGGGGCGGGTCGTGAAGGGCATCATCCTGGCGGGCGGCTCGGGCACGCGGCTGCACCCCATCACCCGTGGCGTGAGCAAGCAGCTGGTGCCGGTGTACGACAAGCCGATGGTCTACTACCCGCTGAGCACGCTCATGCTGGCGGGCATCCGTGACATCCTCGTCATCACCACCCCGGGGGATCGCGGCCTGTTCGAGCGGCTGCTGGGAGACGGCTCGCAGTTCGGGGTGTCGATCGGCTACCGGACCCAGGACCGGCCGGACGGGCTGGCGCGGGCGTTCGTGCTGGGGGCAGAGCACATCGGCACCGATCCGGTGGCGCTCATCCTGGGCGACAACATCTTCTACGGCCCAGGCCTGGGCACGCAGCTACGGCGGTTCTCGTGCGTGGACGGCGGCGCGGTGTTCGCCTACTGGGTGGCCGACCCCGGTGCCTACGGGGTGGTGGAGTTCTCCGACGACGGGCACGCGTTGTCGCTGGAGGAGAAGCCCGCCGTCCCGCGATCGCACTACGCGGTGCCGGGCCTGTACTTCTACGACAACGACGTCGTGTCCATCGCGCGTGGGCTGGCGCCGTCCGCGCGGGGCGAGTATGAGATCACCGACATCAACCGCGCCTACCTCGATGCCGGCCGCCTGCATGTGGAGGTGCTGCCGCGCGGGACCGCCTGGCTGGACACCGGCACGTTCGACTCGCTGCTGGAGGCCGGGAACTTCGTGC
>CAYVJJ010000296.1:0-1636 GCA_964451655.1 uncultured Mycobacteriaceae bacterium
CGGGCCCGCCCGAGCCTGTCGATCCGCCTCCGCCCGAGCCGTTGCCGCCGAGGCTTCCCAGCGAACCCGCCGGGCCCAGCGAGCCGAGGCTGCCCGCGATGGAAAGCCCCCACGACCCCAGGCTCCCCGCGATCGGCACACCCACCGAACCGGCACTCCCCAGAGCACCCGCGCTCCCCAGCGCACCCATGCTCCCCAGCGAGCCGAGACTCCCCAGCCCGCTCGCGCTGCCCAACGAGCCCAGACTGCCGTTGCCGCTGCCCGTGGATCCCACCATGCCGCCGAGGTGCTCCACACTGCCGGCCAGCGATCCGGACTGCCCCAGCGATCCGGACTGCCCCAGCGATCCCTCGACCGAACCGACCACCTCGGCAATGCTGCCCGAACCGCCCGTGCTCCCGGCGCCACCGGTGCTGCCCATGGAGCCGAGGGCACTCGACCCGGTGTCACCGCTGGATCCGCCGAGCGAACCGAGAATTCCCGCCCCCTCCTCAGCACTCGAGCCTCCGAGGCTCCCCGGCATCCCGGAGCTTGCCGAACCGAGCTCGGCGCTGCCCGAGCCGCCGGATCCCCCACCGCCGGCACCCGCGCTGCCGGATCCTGCACTGCTGCCGAGGGCGCCCGCGCTGCCCACAGCCCCCGCGCCGGCCGAAGCGCTCCCCAGGCCCGCCGTGCTGCCGAGCCCACCAGCACTCCCGGCCCCGCCACCGGCGATCGAACCGCTCGACCCGCCCTCGCCACCGACCACGCCTGCACTGCCGAGGTCATCCGGCAACGCCAGGCTGCCCGTCGCCGGCCCGCACACCGGACCGGTCATCGAATGGGAACCTGCGCCGGAAAGGAAGACGCTGGACGACAAGATCGTGGCGACTACGGCACACGCCGCGTTCCGTCCGTCCTGCGGCGGGCCGTCCGGTCCGGCAGCCTCTGCGACCGGTCCTTCCACGACCGTCATCAGGGCGACCACGGCCGCCGACATCCCGACAGTGAGCAGCCTGTGGACCCGGTCACGTGAAATTCCTGCCCCCATGCGCTTCCTCATTTCCTCGACTCCGTGCGCGGTGAGGCTCCCGTCGCGCGTGCGCATTCCACGGAGACGTCAGCAGGCCCGGAACCGCGCTCCAGCACGCGGGCAGTCCGATGCGCCACGCTTGCCGTGGGCGATCGTCATCCGATTCCATCTTCCTGAGCACCGCATTCAATGGATTCACCTACCGGTCCGCGGCGTTCTGAAACTCACCGCACACAGCGGCTTCTCCGTGCTTCCGTCCCCCTCCCGAGACCGGGGCGGCGCAGCGCCCGAATCGGCTGCATCCTTCCGACGACCCCTCCGGTCGCCAGCGCTTCGAATGCACTGGGACACCGACTCGATGAACGCGCTCATCCCACACAGACGAAACACCCGGGGCGACGACCCCGCGCCTGCGGAAACCCTCACCCTGACCGAATGGTAACACTGACTATATCTATTGAAGCAGAACTTCTGAGATATTCTCTACTGATTCCGCACGGGGTGGAATGACCTCCGTCGCGACCGGGTACACGGCGAAATCGATGCCGTCCGGCGTACTCACGGCGACACGGATCGGAATTGATTTCGCCGGCCGCGGTCGGTACCGCGGCCGGCGAATACGGG
>CAYVJJ010000296.1:1736-3805 GCA_964451655.1 uncultured Mycobacteriaceae bacterium
CGGATCGGAATTGATTTCGCCGGCCGCGGTCGGTACCGCGGCCGGCGAATACGGGCGTCCGGCGGCCTCTCGGCCGTCCGGCGTTCACGCCGATTGTCAGTGCCCCTGGAAATCCGGCTTACGCTTCTCGAAGACCGCGGCCATCGCCTCGCCGATGTCCTTGGACGGCAGGAATGCCGCGTTCCACGCGGCCACATACCGCAGGCTTGCGTCCACCTGCGCGCTACGCGTGTGGTCGAGCACCGCCTTGATCCCGTGCACCACCAACGGCGGGTTCCCCGCGATCTCCTGTGCGACGGAGCGGGCCGCGGCCAGCAGCGCGTCACGATCGTCGAAGACGTCGTTGACCAGGCCGACCTTTTCCGCCCGCGCCGCGTCGATGTCCTTGCCCGTCAGCGCGAGTTCACGCGTGTGCCCTTCACCGACGATCCCGGAGATCCGGGCGAGGGTGCCCATGTCCGCGACCATGCCCACCTTCACTTCGCGGATCGAGAATCTCGCATCGGCCGAGGCGTAGCGGAAGTCCGCCGCCGTGATCACGTCCACGCCGCCGCCGATGCACCATCCCGCCACTGCGGCGACCACCGGCTTGCGGCAGCGTGCCACCGCGTTCGCCGCCTCCTGCATCGCCAGGATCATCTCGTGGAACTCGGTGCGTTCCCTGGCCTGAGCCCCCGGCGCGAGCACCGGGGCCAATTGCGGCGCCATGGACTGCAGGTCCAGACCGTAGGTGAAGTGGTCACCGGCCCCGGTGAGCACCACCGCACGCACGCCCGGGTCCGCATCCAGCGCCGCGAACACCCGCGGGCACTCCGACCAGAAGTCGGGCCCCATCGCGTTGCCGCGCCCGGGGCCGGTGAGGGTGACCTCGGCGACGCGGTCGGCCACCTCGACCGTCATCGACTCGTACGGCCCGTACCGTCCGTCTGCGGCCGCCTCGGCCTGCGGGTTGTCTGCCATGGGTATTTGCACCGTCCTCGTCCGAATGATTCCTGTGAACCATGATTCCTGTGAACCGGGTTCAGCGCCCGTGCGCACGGGCCGGCCCGGCCTCATCCTCGCTGATCACCGTCCACCGGAGAATACGCTACTGGCGAGTAGCTTCGAGGACATGCCGCATGCGCCGGGGAGCCCGGGACCCGGCGGCTGGCACAATGCGGCGGTGCCCATCCGCAAGCCCCCCGACGAGCCCGCCATCGCCTCGACCTCGCTGTCGCGGCACGGCATGGGCGCGGTGCTCGCGGCGACGGTGTTCGCGGCGATCTCCGGCTACGTCGTGATGCTTCTGGCCGGCCGGCAGCTGGGCGCCTCCGGGTACGCGGTCTTCACCGTCTACTGGGGCCTCTTCTTCACTTTCGTCGGCATCACCAACGGACTCATGCAGGAATCCACGCGCGCAGTGAGCGCCGAGGAGGCCGCGCGACTCGAGCCCGGGACCGCTGCTGCCGCCTCCGGCACCGAACCCGCCGGACGCGTCACCCGCCCCGCCCTCGTCGCAGCGGGAACGGGCCTGGCGATGGCGGTGCTGATCGCTGTCACCTCGCCCCTGTGGGCCTCGCGGGTGCTGGAGGGGCACGAAGTCGTCGGCGTGGCCGTGCTCGCCGTGTCCGTGTGGACCGTCGCGATCCAGTCCACGCTCTGGGGACTGGCGGCGGGGCGCGGCCGGTGGCTGCTCTACTCCTGCGGCATGGGGGCGGACGCCGCACTGCGCCTGGTGGTGGCAGTGTGGGCGGTGATCGCCGGCTACGGCATCATCGCCTTCGTG
Organism: uncultured Mycobacteriaceae bacterium; assembly: GCA_964451655.1. Lineage (GTDB taxonomy): Bacteria > Actinomycetota > Actinomycetes > Mycobacteriales > Mycobacteriaceae > Tomitella. The sequence goes on from CAYVJJ010000296.1 coordinate 3,502, forward strand.
TTCGCCACCGTCGCCGGCGCGGTGTCGTGGATCCTGTTGACGGGCTCGAAAAGCGGCCGCGTCACGCTCGGCCGGCGGGTCCACGAGATGCCACGCGTCTTCATACGGCGCAGCCTGCAGGCGATGGCCGCCTCGGCCGCCACATCGGTGCTGATCGTCGGCTTCCCCGTGCTCCTGGCCGGCACCGAGACCTCCGATCTGGGCGACACGGCGGGTTCGCTGCTGTTCGCCGTCACGGTGACGCGCGCACCGCTGCTCACCCCGCTCACCTCGTTCCAGAGCGCGATCATCGTCTACTTCGTCG
>CAYVJJ010000297.1:0-1421 GCA_964451655.1 uncultured Mycobacteriaceae bacterium
TCGGGAGCGTTGTAGTAGGTGAAGGGTCCAGAGCTGGAGGGCGAGATGACACTGCTGTTGCGTGAGGCCATCGGCGACAGTCTGCGCCGTCGGCGCACGTCGCAGAGCCGTACGCTGCGCGAGGTGTCGACGTCCGCGCAGGTCAGCCTCGGCTACCTCTCCGAGGTGGAGCGCGGCCGCAAAGAGGCGTCGAGCGAACTGCTGGCCGCTATCTGCAAGGCTCTGGACGTGCCCATCGCGGATGTGCTCACCGAGGTGAGTGTGTCGATGTCGGACGAACCGGCCGTGCCGGTCACCGCGGAGGCCGCAGCCGAGCACGCCGACGCCGCGGCGCCCAGGATGGTCATCCCCCAGGGGGAGATCGACGTACCGGTGTTCGCCGCATAGCGCGCCATGACGGGGGTTGTGCATATGCTGGGCACCGGACTTCCGGGAATACCGCGCCCCGGTCGGCGTCGGCAGGGCTCGGCAGGCGGTGGGTGCGGAGCGAGGTGAGTCCCGCATTGCACACGTTCGCCGACCGCCACCGCACCGGTTGGCGTCACTGATTCAGAGGAGACGGGGAAGAGCGATGGCCAACCCATTCGTCAAGGGCTGGAAGTACTTGATGGCGTTGTTCAACGCCAAGATCGACGAGAACGCCGACCCGAAGGTGCAGATCCAGCAGGCCATCGAGGATGCGCAGCGCCAGCATCAGGCGTTGTCGCAGCAGGCCGCCTCGGTGATCGGCAACCAGCGCCAGCTGGAGATGCGGCTCAACCGTCAGCTCGAGCAGATCGAGCAGCTGCAGTCGAACGCCCGTCAGGCGCTGACCATGGCGGATCAGGCGCGCAGCGCCGGCGATCAGCCCAAGGCCACGGAGTACGAGAACGCCGCGGAGTCGTTCGCCGCCCAGCTGGTCTCCGCTGAGCAGAATGTCGAAGACCTCAAGTCGCTGCACGACAACTCGCTGCACGCCGCCGCGGAGGCCAAGAAGGCCGTGGAGCAGAACGCGATGCGGCTGCAGGAGAAGGTCGCCGAGCGCACCAAGCTGCTCAGCCAGCTGGAGCAGGCGAAGATGCAGGAGCAGGTCAGCTCGTCGATGCGGTCGATGTCCGAGCTCTCTGCTCCCGGCAACACACCGTCGCTGGACGAGGTGCGCGACAAGATCGAGCGCCGCTACGCGAACGCCCTGGGCTCGACGGAACTCGCCAAGGGCTCGGTCCAGGGCCGGATGGCCGAGGTGCAGCAGGCGTCGATGCAGATGGCCGGGCACAGCCGGCTGCAGGAGATCCGCGCGTCGATGCAGGGGGAGATCGGCCAGGGGCAATCGGGGGACAAGGCCGGCTCCTGATCATCTGCGTATGACCCCGCGGCCCGGATCCGGTCGCGGGGTCTTTGCGACTCCGTTCCGGGCGCAGTCGGTCCGGGCGCGGTCGGTC
>CAYVJJ010000297.1:1521-3804 GCA_964451655.1 uncultured Mycobacteriaceae bacterium
CGGGTCTCCCGTCGGCGGGGTCGTCGAGGCTGCGCGCGATGAGCGCATCGCCCATCGCGTCCGCCCGGCGGAGGGCGCCCACCACCACCGGTACGGCGAAGGCGCGCAGGGAGAAACCGAGCCCCCGCGCCCGCCGGGCCTCGGAGACGGACGCCACGAGTTCGCCGAGCAGCGGGATGCAGCGGATGGTCATGGCCAGGACCAGCCCCACACGGTCGGGGTCGACGCCGAACCTGCGCAGCGGGCCCGCGACCCGCGTCGCGAGGTCGAGTATGTCGGTGACCCGGGTGGTGAGGGTGACCAGAGCGGCCCCCGTCACCGAGAGCAGGAGTACTCCGCAGACCACGACGGTCCGGCGCCAATCGGTGAGCACCACCTGGAATACGGCGATCACCAGCAGCATCCAGAGCACGGGACGGACCTGCTGCAGCAGTGCGCGGGGCCCGACGCGGGCGCTCGCGGACGCAACGATCAGCAACCCGGCCGGGACCGCCAGATGCCAGGGCAGCCGGACCAGCACCGACATCGCCACGATGAACACCACCAGCGCGGTGATCTTCGCTCCCGCCGGCGCACGGTGCAACGGGGACGTCCCCGGGAGGTAGACGCCGAGCGCGCTCATGCCGCCAGCTGCCGGTAGTACCGCAACGCGGGGGCGGGGGCGTCGTCGGCCGCCACCCGGCCGCCGTCGATGACGAGAACCCGGTCGAAGTCCTCCAACAGGTCCAGCTGGTGGGTCACCACGACCACCTGTTGGTGCAGAGTCGCCAGAGTGTCCGCGAACCTGCGTGCATTACGCAGATCCAGCAGCGTGGTGGGCTCGTCGGCGACGAGTACGTCCGGCTCGGTCACGAGCACCGCGGCAAGCGCGAGCAGCTGTTTCTGGCCGCCCGAGAGCAGATGGCACGGGTGGTCGGCGTGCCCGGCGAGGTCGAACGCCTCGAGCGCCTCGTCGACCCGGCGTTGCCGCTCCTGTTTGCCCAGGCCGCTGCGGCGCAGTGAGAACGCGATGTCCTCCGCCACGGTGGGCATCACGATCTGATTGTCGGGGTCGGTGAACACGAACCCCACCCGCCGGCGGACGGCGGCCGCCTTCTTTGCTGTGTCGAGCCCCCCGACGAGCACCTGCCCGCGGGTCGGGATCTGCAGGCCGTTGATCATGCGGGCGAGGGTCGACTTGCCGCTGCCGTTGCAGCCGACGATGCCCACCCTCTGCTCGGTGAGGGTGGCGTCGATCCCGCGGAGCACCGTGCGTTCACCGAAGTCGTGGTGGACGCCGTCGAAGCGGATCTCGGGCACCGGTCAGTGCGCTGCGAGCGCGGGTTCGGCCGGGCGGCGCGGTGCGGGGATCACTCCGGGGTAGGCGCGGTGGACCTGGGCGGCGACCGCGGCCGTGAGCGCCGCCTTGAGGACGTCCCCCGGGACGAAGGTCAGGTTTGCCAGCAGCGCGCCGCCGAGGCCCAGGTCGGAGCGCAGCAGCATGCCGGCGATGCCGAACACGTACATCACCGCTATGCCGCCGAAGATGTTGATCGCGAAGCCGGTGGGGAAACGGTACCGGGGCATCATCCGCGCGGTCAGCAGGCCGATGACCAGTGCGGCCGGGATCCAGCCGACGAGGAATCCGGCGGTGGGGGAGGCCAGCGACGTCAGTCCGGTGCGGCCGCCGGCGAGCACGGGAAGGCCCGCGACCGACAGGACGAACACGACGATCACCGCGAGCGTCCCCTTGCGGGGGCCGAGTATGGCGCCCGCGAGCATGATGCCCATCGACTGCAGGGTGATGGGGACCCCTGACGATCCGATCGACAGCTGGCCGGGCAGGCCGAGCGCGACGATGAGCGCGGCGAACACGGCGATCTGCGCGAGATCGCGTGCGGTGAGGCGGGGTGCGGGGAACGTGCGGGTCACAGTTGTCCAGCTCCTGTCGTGACGCCGGGTCCGGGGCGCGCCCGGCGGACCCCACCAGCATATTGGGTCGGGTGGGGCGCGGATCGGGGTGTCCGCCGGTGCGGGGCGACGGCCGCCTGAGGGTTGTCCCCGATCTTTCCCCCCAATGGCGCCGACGGGCCTTTCGGCGCTGGGCTGCGCGCCGCATGCTGGTGGTGCCGGGCCGGAAGATCTCCCGCCCGCGCGGAGCAGAGGTGGATCGGATGTTCTGGAAGGTGTTGGCCGGAGTCGTCGCGGTGTGGCTGGTGTTCGTGCTGCTGGGCGTCCTGCTCAAGGGCCTGTTCTGGTTGGTGACCGTCGCGGTGATCGCCGGCGGGATCTACCTGGTGGTGA
>CAYVJJ010000298.1:0-3792 GCA_964451655.1 uncultured Mycobacteriaceae bacterium
CGCAGCATGCGCACCAGGTAGGTGGCGGTGGCCTCGCCCTCGGTGTTGGGGTCGGTCGCGATGATCACTTCGGAGACCTCGGCCGCCGTGCCGTCGGGCCCCGGTGCGGCGCCGCCGAGCCGTTTCAGCAGTTCCCGCACGCGGAGCTGGTCGGGCCCCACGCCGTCGAGCGGGTTCAGCGCGCCGCCCAGCACGTGGTAGAGGCCCGTGAACTCACGGGTCCGCTCGATGGCGGGGACGTCCTTGGGCTCCTCCACCACGCAGATGCGGGTGCGGTCGCGCCGCGGGTCCAGGCAGATCCGGCAACGCTCGCCGTCGGCCACGGTGCCGCACTCGACGCAGTACTGGACGCCCTCACGCACACGCTGGAGCGATGCCAGCAGCCGATCGATGTCTCCGGTATCCACCGTGAGCATGTGGAAAGCGATGCGCTGGGCGCTCTTGGGCCCGATGCCGGGCAGTTTGCCCAGCTCGTCGATGAGATCCTGTACCGGACCCTCGTACATCCGACGCCCCGGGGACTAGAAGCCGGGCAGGCCGATGTCGCCCAGCGGCCCCGCCAGCGGGCCCATCAGCTGGGCAGCCGTCTTCTGCGCGTTGGTGGTGGCGTCCAGCACGGCGCCCACGACCAGGTCCTGCAGCGTCTCCACGTCGGACGGGTCGACGACGCCGGGGTCGATGGCGATCGACTGCAACTCGCCGGTGCCCGAGACGGTCGCCGTGACGAGCCCGTTGCCCGCCTGCCCCTCGATCTGCCGGCTCGCCAATTCCTGCTGGGCCTGGACCATCTGCTGCTGCATCTGCTGGGCCTGCGCCATCAGCTGCTGCATGTCCGGCTGCCCTCCGGGCTGCGACGGGTCTCCAGGTTGCATCGGGTGCGGTCCTCTCGTCGGGAAACTCGCCACCAGCGTAGCCGCCGCGTCGACGCGGCGGCGGTGCGAGGCTGGCTAGTCTGAAATGATGCGCGTCGGGGAGACGCGCCTCCGCCGGTCGGCCGGTCCGCCGCACGGATCCGGCAGTAGAGTCCGTCCTGACGAAAGGTTCGACAGCCACGTGAATGCCTTCCCGGTACCGCGCAGCACCCCTCGGGCAGCCGTCCCCCCGCCGGCCCGTCTCGTGGGGACGGTCGCGCATGACGTGGGGGTCGAACGGCTGCTGGCCAGCTACCGCGCGATCCCCGAGGGCGCGCCGGTACGCCTGGCCAAAAAGACGTCGAACCTGTTCCGCGCGCGCAGTTCCACCAGTGCCCCCGGGCTGGACGTGTCGGGCCTGGGCGGGGTGATCTCCGTCGATGCGGACGGGCGCACCGCCGATGTGCAGGGCATGTGCACCTACGAGGACCTGGTGGACGCGACGCTGCCGTTCGGGCTCGCTCCGCTGGTGGTGCCCCAGCTGAAGACGATCACGCTGGGCGGCGCGGTGACAGGGCTGGGCATCGAGTCCACTTCGTTCCGCAACGGGCTGCCGCACGAGTCGGTCACCGAGATGGACATCCTGACGCCGTCCGGTGAGATCGTCACCGCCAGGCCGGAAGGCGACACGGCCGGGCTGTTCCGCGGGTTCCCCAACTCCTACGGCACCCTCGGCTACGCCACCCGGCTGCGGATCGAACTGGAGCCCGTCCGCCCCTACGTCCGCCTGCACCACCTGCGCTTCACCGACCTCGAGGCGCTGCAGGACTCCATGGGCCGGATCGTCGAGACCGGGCGCTGGGAGGGCCCCGGCGGGACCGTCACCGTCGACTACCTCGACGGCGTCGTCTTCACCTCCGACGAGTCGTACCTGGTGCTGGGCACGCAGACCGACCGGCCCGGAAGCGGGGAGAGCCCGTCCGACTACACCGGCATGGACATCTACTACCGGTCCATCCAGCACCCGCCCGCGCAGACTCCCGAGACCGACCTGCTCACGATCCGGGATTACCTGTGGCGGTGGGACACCGACTGGTTCTGGTGCTCACGGGCGTTCGGCACGCAGAATCCGCGGATCCGGCGGTTCTGGCCCCGCCGCTACCTGCGCAGCAGCTTCTACTGGAAGCTGATCGCACTCGACCAGAAGTACGACATCGGCGACCGGCTCGAGGTGCGCAAGGGACTTCCGCCCCGCGAGCGGGTCGTGCAGGACATCGAGGTGCCGATCGAGCGCACCGCGGAATTCGTCTCCTGGTTCCTGCCCACCACCGGCATCGAACCGGTGTGGCTGTGTCCGCTGGCCCTGCGCAGCGGCGCGGGGGAGGACGGGCGCCAGCCGTGGACCCTGTATCCGCTCGAATCCGGCCGGACCTACGTCAACATCGGGTTCTGGTCGTCGGTGCCGATCGTGCCGGACGAGCCCGCGGGCGCGATGAACCGGCGCATCGAGCGTAAGGTCGCCGATCTGGGAGGGCACAAGTCCCTCTACTCCGAGTCGTTCTATGAGCCCGACGAGTTCTCCCGCATGTACGGCGGCGAGGAGTACACGCGGCTCAAGGCCCGGTACGACCCGGAATCGCGACTGCTCGACCTGTACGCAAAGGCGGTAAAGCAACAGTGATCACGTTCAAGGGAGCCCCCATGGACAGCCCGTCGCTGACGTTGGCGGAGATGCTCGAGAAGGTCTCGCACGGGCCGATACCGCTGCGTTTCACCGCATACGACGGCAGCTCCACCGGCGACCCGGAATCCCCCTTCGGACTGCACCTGAAGACGCCGCGCGGCGCCAACTTCATCGCCACCGCTCCGGGCGACCTGGGCATGGCCCGCGCATACGTCTCCGGCGATCTCGACCTGGTGGGCGCCGAGCCGGGCGACCCGTACGAGGTGTTCAAGCGCCTGCAGGCCGTCGAGATGCGGCGGCCGTCGCTGAGCGACACCGCCGTCATCGTCCGCTCACTCGGCCGGGACCGGCTGCGCATCCCCGCCCCGCCGCCGCAGGAGGCGCTGCCGCGGTGGCGCCGCATCGCCGAGGGGCTGCGGCACTCGAAGGAGCGGGACGCGGAGGCGATCCACCACCACTACGACGTCTCCAACGCCTTCTACGAGAGGGTCCTCGGGCCGTCGATGACCTACACCTGCGCCACCTATCGGCATGCCGGCGACACCCTGGAGCAGGCGCAGGAGGACAAGTACCGCCTGGTGTTCGACAAGCTGGGCCTGGAGCCGGGAATGCGGCTGCTCGACGTCGGCTGCGGCTGGGGCGGAATGGTGCGCTATGCGGCGCGACGGGGTGTGCACGTCATCGGCGCGACGCTCTCGAAGAACCAGGCGGAGTGGGCGCAGAAGTCGATCGCCGACGAAGGACTGCAGGACCGCGCCGAGGTGCGCCACTGCGACTACCGCGACGTGACCGAGGGCGGATTCGACCGCGTCTCGTCGATCGGGCTCACCGAGCACATCGGCGTGCAGAACTACCGGCCGTATTTCGAGTTCCTGTACTCGAAACTGCGCCCGGGCGGCCGGATCCTCAACCACTGCATCACCCGGCCGGGCAACGCCGGCAAGGCGAAGGCCGGGGCCTTCATCGACCGGTACGTGTTCCCGGACGGCGAACTGACCGGGTCGGGCACGATCATCCGGATCATGCAGGACACCGGGTTCAACGTGCGGCACGAGGAGGACATCCGCGAGCACTACGCGCTCACGCTGCGCGACTGGTGCCGGAACCTGGCGGACAACTGGGACTTCTGCGTCGGCGAGGTCGGCGAGGGCACCGCGCGGGTATGGGGGCTCTACATGGCGGGATCGCGGTTGGGCTTCGAGTCCAACGTGATCCAGCTGCACCAGGTGCTCGCCGTCAAGCCGCTCCCGGACGGCA
>CAYVJJ010000299.1:0-3774 GCA_964451655.1 uncultured Mycobacteriaceae bacterium
AGCTGCGGGCGATCCTCGACTTCGTCAACCCCGGGATGCTCGGCAGCGCAGCGAAGTTCCGCAGGGCCTTCACCGTCCCCATCGAGACCGACAGGGATCCGCATGCGCTGGCGCGGCTGCGTGCGGTGACCGCGCCCTTCGTCCTGCGGCGGGTCAAGACGGATCGCACCGTGGTGGCGGATCTGCCCGACAAGCAGGAGATGACGGTGCGGGTGAACCTCACCGCGGAGCAGGCGACCCTGTACCGGGCGGTGCTCGACGATATGGAGGAGAAGCTCGACGGTGCGCAGGGCATGGCGCGCCGCGGGGCGGTCCTCACGGCGCTGCTGCACCTCAAGCAGGTGTGCAATCACCCCGCTCATTACCTGGGTGACGGTTCGTCGCTGGTGCGGCGCGGCGGCCACCGCAGCGGCAAGTTGGCCCTCGTCGAGGACATCGTGGACGAGGTGCTCGACGACGGTGAGAAGATCCTGCTGTTCACCCAGTTCCGCGAGTTCGCGTCGATGGTGGGGCCATGGCTGGCGGTGCGGTTCGGGCTCGACGAGGTTCCGGTGCTGCACGGCGGCGTGCCCAGGGGGGCGCGGGAGCGCATGCTCGCGGCCTTCCAGTCGTCCCACGGGCCGCCGGCGATGGTGCTGTCCCTCAAAGCCGGCGGCACCGGGCTCAATCTGACTGCCGCGAATCACGTTGTACACCTGGACCGCTGGTGGAATCCGGCGGTGGAGGAGCAGGCCACGGACCGCGCGTTCCGTATCGGCCAGACCCGCGACGTCCAGGTGCGCAAGCTCGTATCGGTCGGCACGCTGGAGGAGAGGATCGACGAACTGTTGGCGGGCAAGAGCGAGCTGGCGGACCTGACCGTGAGCGGCGGCGAGTCGTGGGTGACCGAACTCGATGACAAGGCCCTGCGCATCCTGGTCGCGCTGGGACAGGAGGCGCAGGGGGAATGAGTCGACGTCGCACACCGCCGCGCGGGCCGGGCATCGTGCTGCGCTCCGGCTTCGCCTCCGGCGCCGGCGCCGCGGGATGGGGCGGGCGTCTGGCGGGCAGGCTCGAGCGGATCATCGACCCCGACAGGCTCCGGAAGGGCCGCCGGGTGGCGCGCTCCGGGTACGTCCTGTCGTTGCAGGTGGCCGCGGGGGAGGTGCGGGGCGCCATCCAGGGGTCGCAGCCCGATCCGTTCGAGACCGTCTGCACCGTGCGCGAATTGGACCGCTACGACCGTGCGGAGATCGCGGCTCAGGTGCGCGCGGAGCCGGGAGTGCTGACCGCCCTCGCGTCCGGGCAGGTGCCGGAGTCGCTGGCCGAGCGTCTGCTGCCGGCGGACAGCGCAGACCTGGATTTCGACTGCACCTGCCCCGATGCCGGGTGGCCGTGCAAACACGGGGCCGCACTGCTGCTGCTGACGGCGCAGGAGATCGGAGCCCGTCCGCTGCAGATCCTCACGTGGCGCGGGCTGGACGTCGAGTCGCTGATCGAGGCCGTGGCCCGGAACGGCCCGGCGGAGTGTGCCGCGCACGGCGACGACGGGGCACCCGGTGAGGGCGGACCGTCCGGTGCAGCGGGCCGTCCCGGCGGCGGGGGCGGCGACCCGTTCGCGATGCAGGGCCCGAGCCCGCCGCTGCCGGACGCCGGTTCCGGCGCGGCGCCGGCGATGGATCTGCTCGACACGGCGCGGCTGCGTGCGGCGCTCCGGCTGTGGGGGCCGGACACCGCCGATGCCGAACGGGAATTGCGCAGGTTGTACGAGCGCTTCATGGACGGCTCGTGACCGTCTCCGGCGGAACCGGTCGCCGGGGGCCGGTCCGTGTGCCGTCACCGTGGTCCGGAACGGCCGTTCCACTGCGCGGGATGCGGTGTGCGACGGTGGGGAGGGCGGTGCACACAATGGCCGGAACAGGTCCCGGCGATCCGCCGGCGGTGCGGGCGACCGCCCGGTGCGGATCGGACAGAGTCGCGAGGTGGCGGTTGATGCAGGCGGAGAAGAAGACGGCCCCGGGCGGGGACGACGTGGGCGCACGACCGGCGGTGGATCTCGGTGACGGGGTCTGGCAGCTGGCCGTCCCTTTCCCCAACCCGCTCAAGGCCACGCTGGTCTACGCCATGGAATCGCCCGGGGGGCTGGTTCTGGTGGACGCCGGCTGGGACGGGGAGCAGTCGTGGGCGGGGCTCACCGCGGCGGTGGAGGCCACCGGTCACGCGATGGGCGATATCGAAGGGGTCGTGCTCACGCACTTCCACCCCGATCACACCGGCCTGTGCGCCCGTGTGCGCGAGGCCTCCGGCGCGTGGATCGCCATGCATGAGGACGACTTCGCGACGTTCGACCTGATGACCGGGGAACGGACTCCGCAGTGGCTCGCGGACCAGGTGGCCAATCTGCGGGCGGCCGGGGCTCCGGAAGCGGACCTCGACGCGTTCCGGGCGGGGTCGGAATCCGGCCCTCCCACGACGTCGGCGTCGCGACCGGACAGGCTGCTGTCCGACGATGAGAAGATCCCGCTTGCGGGCCGGTCCCTGCGCACGGTGTTCACCCCCGGACACACTCCAGGACACGTGTGCTTCGCGCTGGATTCCGCCGACATGGTGTTCACCGGCGACCACGTGCTGCAGAAGACCACCCCGCATGTGGGCACATTCGAGTTCCCGCTGGAGGAGCGCGATGCGCTCGACGAGTTCCTGCGTTCGCAGCGGCGGATCGCCTCGATGGGGATCACCCGGGCGTTCGGTGCGCACGGCACGCCCATCGCGGATCTCGCGGGCCGCTCGGCCGAGCTGCTGGCCCACCATGCGGAGCGGCTCGACGACCTGTGCCGGGACCTCCACGGCGAGGAACTGACGCTGTGGCAGATCGCGGCACGCATGCGCTGGTATCGGACGTGGGAGGAGCTGCCGGTGATGGGCAAGCAGATGGCGCTCTCCGAGGCCGCCGCCCACCTGCGGTACCTCGTCGGCCAGGGGCGTGTGCGGCAGGTCGAGGGCACGGATCCGGCGCGGTTCGTCTACACCGGCATCGAGTCACCGTCCGCCTCGTGAGCGTGCGGCGGCGGTGAGGCAGCGGCAGCATCCGGGGTGACCGGATCGGAGGGCGGCGGCTCCTGGCCGTGTCCCGAGGGGCCCGCCAGGGCCGGGAATCGGTCGAGTACCAGCGGGGCTGCGCGGTTCCACACGCCGCTGAACAGGACGATCGCGCCGGAGGCGGCCAGAACGGCGCCGATCGTGTCGGTGAGGAAATGCGCACCGACGATGACGCGGCAGAACATCACCCCCACGACCGCCAGAACGCCGATCGTGACGATGGCGTCGCGTGCATCCGTGCGCCGCACCAGGAAGAAGGCGGCGAACACGAGCGCGACGGCCAGCGCCGTGTGCCCGCTGGGATAGGAAGGGCCGTCTGCGGCGTCGAGCGGAGGGCGCGGGCGGTCCACCAGATACTTGATCAGCATCACGACGCCCCAGCCGACGACGATCGTGAGGCAGGTGGTCACCGCCGCCAGCCGACGGCCGCGCAATACCAGAGCGGCGGCCCAGACCAGGACTATGACGATTCCGGCGAACGCGGAGAAGACGGTGGACACGGTGGCGGCGACACCGTGGATCCAGCCGGAATCGAGACCGTGCAGATTCTGCGAGACGGCCTCGTCGCGGCGCGACAGCAGGTCGGTGCTGGTGAGGATGAGGCCGAGTGCCAGGGACGCGACCAGCAGGACGGACGCGATCACCGGCCAGGCGCGGATCTTCGGCACGGGTGACTCTTTCCACGGTGAACGGCGG
>CAYVJJ010000300.1:0-3774 GCA_964451655.1 uncultured Mycobacteriaceae bacterium
CAGGAGGAGCACTGGTGGAACAGGATCATCAACCAGTACCTGTCCAACCCCGCGGACACCGGCTACATCATCATCTACTTCCTGCTGATCATCTTCTTCACGTATTTCTACGTCGCGATCACCTTCAACCCGGAGGAGCGGGCCGACGAAATGAAGAAGTACGGCGGGTTCATACCGGGGATCCGTCCGGGCCGCCCCACGGTGGAGTACCTGCAGTACGTCCTCACGCGCATCACGCTGGTGGGCTCGCTGTACCTGGGCATCATCACGGTGTTGCCGAACTTCTTCCTGGGGGCGGCAGCCACCGCGTCGATGGCGTTCGGCGGTACGTCGATCCTCATCATCGTCGTGGTGGCGCTGGACACCGCCAAACAGATCGAAAGCCAGTTGTTGCAGCGAAACTATGAAGGGTTCCTTCGATGAGAATTGTTCTACTCGGCCCTCCCGGGGCAGGTAAGGGCACGCAGGCGTCCATCCTGTCCGAGAAGCTCGGGGTTCCGCACGTGTCGACGGGCGACCTGTTCCGCACCAACATCGGAGAGGGCACGGAGCTGGGCGTGGAGGCCAAGCGGTATCTCGACGCCGGCGAACTGGTTCCCAGCGAGCTGACGAACCGGATGGTCGAGGAACGCCTCCGGCAGGCCGACGCGGAGGACGGGTTCCTGCTCGACGGATTCCCCCGGACGGTGGATCAGGCGGAGGCGCTGGAGGGGATCCTGCAGCGGCTCGGCGCCAAGCTCGACGCCGTGCTCGAGTTCGTCGTCGACGAGGACGTGGTGGTGGAGCGGATGCTCGCCCGCGGCCGGGACGACGACAAGGAGGACGTGATCCGCAACCGGCTGCGCGTCTACCGCGCGGAGACGGCGCCGCTGCTCGATCACTACCGGTCGATCGAGGTGAGCGTCGACGCCGTCGGCGAGATCGACGAGATCAATGCGCGCGCCATGGCGGCCCTGGGCCAGTAGCCGTGGGATTCGCGCGACGCAGGGTCGTCCCGTTCCGCACGGCGGGGGAGCTCGAGGCGATGGCCGCCGCCGGTGCGGTGGTGGGACGCACGCTCGTGGCGGTGCGTGAGGCCGCCCGGCCCGGGGTGAGCACGCTGGACCTGGACCGGGTGGCCGAGCAGACCATCCGCTCGGCGGGGGCGGTGCCGTCCTTCCTCGGTTACCACGGCTTCACCGGTTCGATCTGCGCCTCCCGCAACGATGTGGTGGTGCACGGCATCCCGCGCGCCGACGTGGTGCTGTCGGAGGGCGATCTGCTGTCGATCGACTGCGGCGCCATCCTCGACGGCTGGCACGGCGACTCCGCCTGGACGTTCGCGATCGGGGAGAGCACCGAAGCCGAGGACCGGCTCAATGCCGCCACCGAAGCGTCCCTCGCGGCCGGGATCGCGGCGATGGTGCCGGGCAACCGGCTCACCGACGTGTCGCACGCCATCGAGACGGGGACGCATCAGGCCGAGCAAGCACACGGACGCGCCTACGGGATCGTCGACGGTTACGGCGGTCACGGGATCGGCCGTGAGATGCACATGGACCCGTTCCTGGCCAATGAGGGCGCACCCGGCAAGGGTCCGCGGCTGGTGGTGGGCTCGGTGCTCGCGATCGAGCCGATGCTCACCCTGGGGACAGATCAGACCTCGGTGCTTGCGGACGGTTGGACGGTCGTGACCGACGACGGGTCGAAAGCCTCGCACTGGGAGCACACCGTCGCCGTCACGGAGGACGGTCCGCGCATCCTCACTCCGCGGCCGTGACGACGCCGGCGGCGGTGGGATCAGAGCTCGACCAGCACCGTCACCGGGCCGTCGTTCGTGGAAGTGACCTGCATGTGCGCCCCGAACCGTCCCGTCTCCACGTGGGCGCCCAGCCGGCGGAGTTCGACGGCGATAGCGTCGACGAGCGGCTCCGCGTCGGCGCCCGGTGCGGCACGGTTCCACGACGGGCGGCGCCCCTTCCGTGCGTCGCCGTAGAGGGTGAACTGGCTGATGAGCAGGATCGGTGCGTGCAAGTCCGCGGCGGAACGCTCCCCGTCGAGGATCCGCAGTCCCCAGATCTTTCCGGCCAAGGCGCGGGCGGCATCGGCGTCGTCGGTCCGGGCGACGCCGGCCAGCACCAGCAGACCCTGCGCGGGCTCGTCGGAGGAGTGTCCAGAACCGTCGCAGAGGATGCTGCCGACCGTCTCGCCGTCGACGTCGACCCGTGCCGATGAGACCCGTTGAATGACCGCGCGCATGCGGATATTGGATCAGAACGGACCGCCCGTGCGTCGGAGGCCCGGTGGTTCTCAGCCGGCGGCCGGGTCGTCGGTGCGGTCGGCGCGGCGGTCGTCGACCAGCTCCGGCGGGCGTCCCGGCGCGCGATGCCAGCGATCACCGCGGGCGTCGGTGAACGTGAGTGCCGGCAGTACGGCGACATGCGGGGGGTGCGGGACGGGGGTGCTGTGCTCGCCGGGCAGGACGAATCCGATAGTGAGGGGCCCGTCTACGGTGGCTGCGGAGCCGTGGGACGCCGGACCGCCGTCGCCGCCGGCAGGGGAGTCGCTGCGCTCGGCGGCCCCCGCGTCAGCGATGAGCGCGTTCTCCAATGCGACCACGACGTCGTGGATCGGGTGCCCGGAACGGTTGGCCACCACGAGTTCGGACCCGTGTATCCAGGCGCTCACGTGATCGGCGTGGGAGCGGCGGGACCGTAGCCGTTCGGTCATCTCCCCGAGCAGCCGGTGCTGGCGTTCCCGGTGGATCTGCCAGAACCCGACCGCGAACGCGGCGACCGTGCCCATCGATCCGAACCATGTGGCGAGATCGCCGAAACTGTCGAACCACTGGTGGGGTGCTGCCGCCATGGCCTCCCTGTCCTCCCGTCCGTCGCCGGGGACGTTTTCGTGTCACGTCGATCGGCGTGTATCCTGGTCGATTGGTGCGTGCTGCGCGCGCGTTCCGCGCCGCCCAGATGCGGTCCGGCCGGGCCCGGGTGCCGGTGCCCCGGACCGGGAAGCGGTGGTCGAGCGTGCGCATGCAGTGAGCATCATCCCTTTAGGTGGACGAGTAGGCGAACGAATCGCCGTCGCCCGGGCGTGCCCGGGGGCGGATTCGGCGCCAGGATCGCGGAGGACATGGCCAAGAAGGACGGTGCCATCGAGGTCGAGGGGCGTGTGATCGAACCCCTGCCCAACGCAATGTTCCGCGTTGAGCTGGAGAACGGACACAAGGTCCTCGCCCACATCAGTGGCAAGATGCGGCAGCACTACATCAGGATCCTCCCGGAGGACCGGGTGGTGGTGGAGCTGTCGCCGTATGACCTATCCCGCGGTCGGATCGTCTTCCGATACAGGTGAGAACGCCTTCCGGCCGGTCCCGGCAGGAAGGACAAGGTTCCGTGCCGCCGCCCGCGGCGGTGCGGAGAGAACATCAGGAGATTCGACAGACGTGAAGGTGCAACCGAGCGTCAAGAAGATCTGCGAGAAGTGCAGGGTGATCCGCCGACACGGCCGGGTCATGGTGATCTGCGACAACCCGCGGCACAAGCAGCGGCAGGGTTAGGCAGCGCCGGCCAGCGCACTTTTGCGATCGGCTTGCCGAGCGACATGACAGCCTCCCAGCGCCACCCGCGCGCCACGCGCACGCGGTCCACCCCCGGTACGGAGGCCGGGGCCCCGGAGAACACGGGGACGGACTGGGAGAAGACCTCCGAACACCGAGAACAGGAACTGCCACATGGCACGACTTGCAGGTGTCGATCTGCCCCGCGAAAAGCGGATGGAGATCGCACT
>CAYVJJ010000301.1:0-3760 GCA_964451655.1 uncultured Mycobacteriaceae bacterium
GCGAAGGGGTCCTCGATGAAAACTCAAGCAGCGGTTCTGTGGGAACCGGGACAGGACTGGAGCGTCGAGGAGATCGAGCTCGACGCACCGCAGCACGGCGAGGTGAAGGTGGAACTCGCCGCATCGGGCATGTGCCATTCGGACGAGCACATCCGCGACGGCAGCCTGCCGGTGGGGCTGTACCCGTTCATCGGCGGTCACGAGGGCGCCGGCGTCGTCACCGAGGTGGGACCCGGTGTGCAGGGCCTGGAGGCCGGCGACCACGTGGCACTCGGATTCATCCCCGCCTGCGGGCGCTGTCCCGCGTGCGCACGCGGCATGTCGAGCGTGTGCGACCTGGGCGCC
The DNA here is from genome assembly GCA_964451655.1 of uncultured Mycobacteriaceae bacterium. GTDB lineage: Bacteria > Actinomycetota > Actinomycetes > Mycobacteriales > Mycobacteriaceae > Tomitella. The sequence goes on from CAYVJJ010000301.1 coordinate 346, forward strand.
CACATCCTCGCGGGCGTGCAGCTCTCCGACGGCACGTCGCGCCACCACGTGCAGGGCCACGATGCGGGGCTGATGTGCCTGCTCGGCACCTTCGCTCCGGTGACCGTGGTCAACGAGGCGTCCTGCGTCAAGCTCACCAAGGACATCCCGCTGGACAAGGCGGCCCTGGTCGGCTGCGGCGTCACCACCGGCTGGGGCTCGTCGGTGTACGCCGGCGGCGTCCAGGCGGGCGAGACCGTGGTGGTGCTGGGCATGGGCGGTGTGGGCTGCGGCGCGGTTCAGGGCGCCGCGCTGGCCGGCGCGCGGCACGTGCTGGTGGTGGATCCCTCGGAGTTCAAGCGGGACCAGGCGAAGATCTTCGGCGCCAGCCACACGGCGGCGTCGATCGAGGAGGCCCAGGCGATGCTGCAGGACCTCACGTGGGGGCAGCTGGCGGACAAGGTGATCATCACCGTGGCGGTGGCGGACGGGAAGCTGATCGCCCCGGCGATGAGCCTGCTCGGCAAGGGCGGCGTGTGCGTGCAGGTGTCGGTGGGGCCGATCGCGGACACGGACGTCACGATGAGCCTGTTCGACCTCACCGCGATGCGCAAGACGGTCACCGGCTCGTGGTTCGGCAACGCCAACATCCGCTACGACATCCCGCACCTGCTGCGGCTCTACATGGAGGGCAAGCTGAAGCTCGACGAGATGGTCACCCGCACCTACTCGCTCGACCAGGTCAACGAGGGCTATGAGGCGATGCGCAACGCTGAGAACGTCCGCGGCGTGATCATGTACTGACAGGCTCCCCTAGGAGGACCGCTGCCGGCTCATCGGCCCCCCGCGGCCGGCCGATGCGCGCCGGCCAGAACGGCGTACGTGATCCCGTCCGGCGTCTCCCGCAGCGTGGAGGACGGGTGCGGTATACGGGTGAGCACCACATCCCACGGGGTCCATCCCCAGAAGCGCACGCACTCGAGCATGTACAGACCGGCACCCGTGATCCTCGACATGTCGGCGGGCACCACGATTCCGCACGCCTCCACCCCGTCGGGGATCCGACCCCAGACTGCATTGCCATGCGGTACCGGGTCCGCCTCGACGACCACACGCGGCCCGTCCCCTTCGTCGAACGCCATGATGAAACATTCCGGCGCACCTGCGACGTCCCGCCCGCCGCGCTCGACGAGCAACGCCTCGCCGCTGCGCATCACGGAGTCGACGGCGACGGCGAAGTGGAAGAAGAGCTCATCCCAGTGCGCCTCCGTCACCACGTCGGCGAGGGCGCTCCCCGCCGGGGCAATCGCGAAGGCCGCATCCGGGTGGTGCGCGCCGATACGGACCCGAAGCCGGAAACGTGCCCCGCCACGCTGGATTTCGCCGGCCGCGCGCACCCGGCCGTCCCGGTGCTGGATGCGGCCGGCCCACCCCGCGGCAGTGAGGATGCGGAGACGTCGCGCATCGTCGACGCGCCAGAGCGCCGCCCAGTGCCCCCGCCACGTCCGTACGAGCCCCCCGGCGACCGGGCTCAGCATCGCCGGCGCGCCTGCCGGCCATGCGCCGCTGCCGAACCCCTCGTCGTCGCGCCCGGCAGTGTCCCTGTGCACGAGGCTCACGCTAACGTCCACCACCGACACACACGGGCGTGCTTTCAGACCCGCGTGCAGTCCGCCTCCGATGCCCCGGGGATGCTTCCCAGGCCCTACGGAATGCGGAAGGATTCGCGTACGACGGGCGCGTCGCCCCACCGACCAGCGACATCGACGATTCGCCGCTGCAATTCGCCGGGTACGCGCCGACGACACGCGGTGAACGGCACGACGCGATTCCTTCCGCATCTCCCAGGCCGCCCTACCGGCCATCGACGGGGATCCCGCCGCACCGGAACTACGCCGATCCGAGGCCGGCCAGCGCCGCCTGCGCGGCGTGGAACCCGCTCATCCCGTGCACCCCTCCCCCGGGCGGCGTCGCCGACGAGCACAGATACAACCCGGGCGCACCGAGACTGTAGGGATGGGCCGTGCACCGGGGTCGGAAGACGATCTGACGCGGCGTGTTCGCGCCCGCGCTGATGTCACCGCCGACAGAGTTCCGGTTGCGGAGCGCGAGCTGCTGCGGATCCCGCGACGCGACGTGCAGAATCCTGTCGCGGAACCCCGGCGCGAAGCGCTCGATCTGCCGGATGACGGCGCCCGTCGCATCACCCGGGTAGCCGTGGGGCACATGGGCGTACGCGTAGACGGGGTTCACGGATCCGGCCGATCGGGACGGATCGGCGACGTACTGCTGCCCCAGGAGCACGAACGGCCGGTCCGGCATCTCTCCGCGGACGGTGGCGGCCTCAGCGTCGGCGATCTCGGCCGCCGAGCCGCCCAGATGCACCGTGCCGGCACGTCCGCAATCGCGGTTCCGCCATGGGATCGGTCCGTCGATCGCGAGATCCACCTTGAACGCCGCGGGGCCGTAGCGGAACCTCTGCAGCGCCCTGGCCACCCCGGCCGGCAGGGCCCCGCCGGCGATGGCCGCCGCATCGCGCACCGACGTGTCGAAGAGCACGACGCTCGGCCGCTCCCCCACGATGTCACGCAGCTGCTCCAGCGACTCCACGCGCACACCCGTGACCACCCGTCCGCTGTGGGCCTCCAGCTCGGCGACCAGGGCCCGGGTGATCGCCGCACTGCCACCCTCCGCGACCGGCCAGCCCACCGCGTGGGCCGCTCCCGCCAGGAGCAGGCCCACGGCGCTCGTCAGCGGTGTATCGAGGCGCCCGAATTTATGCGCTGCCGCCCCCATGAACAGCGCCTGCGCCGGCTCGTCGACGAACCTGCGCGCGGTGGACGTCGCGGGCAGAATCGCACGGGACCCGAACCGCGCGAGGGCGATCGGGTGTCGCGGACGGTGCGGCACCGGTCGCAGAACCTCGCGCGCCACCTCGGCGAACACCCCTGGCCCCTCCCCCTCATCGAGCGCCCAGGCGAACATCCGGCGCCACCGCTCCGCGTCGGCACCCAGCGACGTCGTCGTCAACTCCGTGTCGCGGCCCGCCAGTGCGGCGCGGCCATCGTCGAGCGGGTGTGCCAGGTCGATCTCCGGCCACCGCCATCGCAACCCGCGGCGCTCCAGACGCAGCGCGGTGAAGTACGGCGAGGCGACCCCCAACGGATGGAACGCCGAGCATTCATCGTGCAGCAGGCCTGCAACGGTGAGCTCGCCGGAGCGGGTGCCGCCGCCGGGGGTGTCCGCGGCCTCGACCACCGTCACCGCCAGGCCCGCGTGCGCCAGCCGGATGGCCGCCGCGAGCCCGTTAGGCCCGCTGCCCACCACGACCGCCGTGCTCACATCGCACCTCCTGCGCCCACGATCGCACGGAGGGGGCCTCCTGCGCACCGGGTTCCCTGCGCACCGGGTTCCCTGCGCACCGGGGCTGACGTTG
>CAYVJJ010000302.1:0-3742 GCA_964451655.1 uncultured Mycobacteriaceae bacterium
GGGCCCGCCGCACACGCGCCGGCGGCGGTGGAGAGCGACGTGCCGGCGGCGCCCGCGGCCGTGCGCACCGCGGCGGGGGCGCGGGTGCACGGCGGGACGCTGCACCGGATCGCCGCCGGTGAATCGGCTGTGGCGGTGTTCCCGCCGCGTGCGGTGGCGGTGTATCGCACCGCGCCGCACGGCAGCCCCCGTAACGTCTTCCCGGTGCGCGTGACCGCGGTGGAGGCGCGCGGGGACGCCATCCGGGTGCGGGCGGACGACGCCGACGGCGTTGCATTGATGGCGGAGTTGACGGGTGTCGCGGCCCGCGAATTGGGCCTGGCCGCGGGCGACGACGTGGTGTTCGTCGTCAAGGCGTCGGAGGTGCGGATCTACCCGGGGTGACCGCGGCGGGGCGCCGCGGGGCCGCCGGGGCCCCGTGGCCGTCGGGGTCAGGTGCGGCTGCGGCGACCCGAGACCAGCGCGCCGGCAACGCCGACGATCATGCCCAGCGGGCAGAGCATCGCGGCGAAATAGAAGTAGGTGCTCAGGCGCGTATCGAAGAGGGGCGCGACGAACGAGACGATGATGGCGAGCACCCCCAGCGCGAACAGGGCCACGCCGACGCGGATGATCGCGGTGGACAGCGCGTGACCGGACCCCGCGCGGCCCTGCGGTCCCCGATCCTGCGGGGACGCGCCGTGCGGGGGCGGCTCCTGCGGTGCGGAGGCGGCCGGGGAACTGTGCGCAGCGTTCACGCCTACCACGGTAACCGGTACCGACGCGGCCGGGGCGCACGGCGGGCGGTTCCGGGGGTAGTCTCGGTGCGGACGCGTCCTGCGGTCAGCGGGACGCGTCCGTCGTGCGGGGCGCCTGTGATACGTCACGCGCCCACCGCCGCCAATCGATCAGGGACGTCACCGACCGCAGTGGGTTTTCCGGCTGCAGTGGGTTTTCCGGCTGCAGTGGGTTTTCCGACCGCGGTGACGTTTCCGACAGTCTCGCTATCCGATCTGGAGTGGGTGAACACGGTGCCGACCGGCAAGGTGAAGTGGTTCGACAGCGCGAAGGGCTTCGGCTTCCTGGCGCAGGACGACGGTGAGGACGTCTACGTCCGCTCCGGCGCCCTGCCCGAGGGCGTCGAGACCCTCAAGGCCGGGCAGCGCGTGGAGTTCGACATGGCCACCGGCCGGCGCGGTCCGCAGGCGCTGCGGGTGCGGGTGCTCGATCCGGTTCCGTCGGTGCGCAGGGCGCAGCAGGCGCGCCGCGAGGGCGCGCACCGCAGGTCACCGGACGAACTGCACGGGATGGTCGAGGACATGATCACGCTGCTGGAGGCCAAGGTGCAGCCGGACCTGCGCAAGGGGCGCTACCCGGACCGCAAGACGGCCCAGCGCATCTCCGAGGTGGTGCGGGCGGTCGCACGCCAGTTGGACGCGTAGCGGGCCTGCCCGCAGTCGGCTCGCCCGCTAGCGCGTGCGGATCGACCACGTGGCGTGGTCGACGTAGGTGACCTCGCCGGTGTCCTGGTTCACGATCCCGGTGGGCAGGGTGATCTCCACGCCCGCCAGCACCTTGCCGGCGGGGTTCACCGGATCGACTGTGACGGTGTGGGTGCTGCCCGGGGTGTAGATCTGCTCCTCGGGGATCAGCGAATCGACACCGCCGTCGACCACGCCCGGGTCCACGTAGTAGCGCTTGAGGCTCCACGGGGCGTCCGCGATGGTGTCGGGCACCTTCAGCACCAGCGGGGTGCTCTCGGATACCGGCAGATCGGCGGTCTTGCCCGGCGGATCGCAGTCGGTGGGGGTCTTCGGGTCACACCATTCGAAGGGGCTGACCTCGACCGTCGTCCCGCCTGCGGTAGCGGTGACGACCGGGCGGTCGCCGGAGTCGTCGGTGAGCGCGTGCATGATCAGGTAGGTGATCCCCACGACCGCGGCCACCGCGACGACCGCGACGATGCTGCGGACGATCAGCCGCGTGCGCCGGCTCCAGGAGCGGCGCGGACGCCGGATGCGGGGGCGCTTGACGGCGTCCGTTGTGCTCACCGGGTACTCCTCATGGTCGAATTGGTGCTTCCGCCCCGCGCGCTGTCCGCGACCTCGGGCGCGACGGAGTCCGGTCGGCGTCCGGACAGAGCCGGGATGACGGACTTGCCCAGATAGATCAGCACTGTCTGGACGAGGCCGACGGCCAGGACACAGGCGATCACAGTGAAGCCTATCCAGTACTCGGTGGGCAGCATCACCCCCAGGGCGCCGCCGAGGACCCAGCTGAGCTGCAGGATCGTCTCCGAGCGGCCGAACGCGGACGCCCGGGAGCGGTCGGGGAGGTCCTGCTGGATCGCGGCGTCCAGGGACACCTTCGACAGGGCGCTGGCGATGTTGCCCAACAGCGCGGCCGCCGCCACGGTGATGAGCACGTGCGTACCGGCCGCGAACCCCGCCGCCGCGCAGGCCACAGCGGTGCACCAGACGACCACGGTGGCGGGCTTGCGCAGCTTGAGCCGGGCGCCCGCGGCGTTGCCGACGACGTTGCCGCCGCCGGCGGCCACCGCGATCAGGCCGGTGAGCATCAGCCCCAGCAGGCCCTCCTCGTCGGCATGGTCCTTCGCTACGAACGGGACGTACAGGAACATGAACCCGATGAGCACCTTGATGGTGCCGGTGCCCCACAGGCCGGTCAGCACGTTGTGGCCCAGCGGCTGGCGCAGCGTGGACGTAGGCAGGGCGCGGCCGAGCCGTTTCCTGCGCCGAGGGCCGGACTCCCCGTCGTTGCGCGCATCCTCGTCGCTGCCGGCAGGGGAGGACGACGGCGCCGGGGCGGGCGTGCCGTGGTAGGTGAAGGTGGTGGCGACCTCGCCCTCGGTGACCTCCACCCAGGCGGGGATCCGCATGCTCAGGTAGGCGCCGCCGGCGGCGAAGACTGCCGTCAGCCACAACGCGCCCGGGGACCCGGCGACGAACGCCACGGCCCCCGCGATGCCGCCCGCGACGGTGGTGCCGCCGACGAGTCCGAAGATCTGCAGGCGCGAGTTGACCCGCACCAGGTCCATGTCCGGCGGCAGCAGGCGCGGGGTCACGGCGGACTTGAGCACCGAGAACGACTTGCTCATCACCAGCATGCCGAGCGCTGCCGGGTACAGGACCCAGGAGTCGAAGTTGAGCGCGAGGATGATCGCCAGCACCACGCGCACCCCGTACGAGGATGCGAGCGCGATGCGGCGGCCCCTCTGGATGCGGTCCAGGGCGGGGCCGATCAGCGGGGCGATGACGGCGAACGGGGCGAGTGTGACCAGCAGGTACAGCGCCACCTTGGTCTTGGACTCACCGGTGGCCGCGGAGAAGAACAGCGTGTTGGCCAATGCCACCGTGAGGGCGGCGTCGCACGCGAAGTTGGCCATGTACGCCCAGATCAGCGCGGTGAGGCCGGACTTGTCGGCACCGTCCGCGTTGGCGGCGCGGCGCACGGTGGCGATGCCCTGGACGGTGAGCTGCCGGCTGCGCATCGCGGCCACACGGGTGACGGTGATCTTGCGCGGGATCCTGGGCCCGCGCCGGCCGCCGTTCTGCGGTCCGGCCGCATCGTGCCCCGCGTCGGCGGGGGCCGCGGCATCCTCGTCCCCGTAGGGGCCGGGGTCATCGCTGTAGGGGGCGGGGTCACCGCCGTAGCGGCCGGGGGTGTCGTGGTAGCGGCCGGGGTCGTCGCCGTAGCGGCCGGGGGTGTCGTGGTGCGTGTCGTGGTGCGGCAGCGGGGGCAG
>CAYVJJ010000303.1:0-3739 GCA_964451655.1 uncultured Mycobacteriaceae bacterium
GAAGGGCCGGGACTCCACGTCCCGGCCCTCCCCGTGCTTTCCCGCACCCAGGCGGGGCAGCGGCTGTCTAGCCCTGACGCTCACCCGCATTCGCGAGCGCGCCCGCCAGCGCGAAGTACTTGTTGGTGCCCATGTCCTTGATGGTCTTGATGCCCAGATCGGCAAGGATCGCGTCGTGCTTCTCGGTGAGTCCTGCCAGTGCTGACGGCGGCGCCTTGAGCACCTCGTCGAGCGTCTTGTCTTCGTAGGCCTTGTCGAGTGCTTTTCCGAGGTCCATCGATACTGACAACTGCGTGTCCTTTCGTCGGATGCCTTCTCGACGCCGTGGCGCCGGAACCCAGTGTGCCGAAGGAACGCAGACCTTGCAGGTGGTGCATCGCGGTCGGTTGGACAGACGCGCGCCGCACGGCTGTCACCACAGGGCCTTGATCGGCCCCGGCGTCCACATGCCGGGGCGGGTCGCGGTGCCCGTGTCCAGCTGCGCCGGGACCGCGCGCGCCACCCGCGGGTCGTAGCGCACCAGGTCGCCCCACTGCCGGCGCCAGTCCTCGTCCAGGTAGGTGGGCATGGTCACGGGGTCCAGCAGCAGGTCGGTGCGCCCCAGCGGCCCCCCGCCCTGCGCGCTCTGCCAGTTGGTGGCCACCACCGCCAGGCCGCTCTCGGCGCGGATGCGGTAGTTCGGCACCTCCGCCACGCCGCCGATGTAGTCCGGCAGGTGCTGGCAGGTGGTGATCAACGGCACCGGCCAGTCCATGAACACCGGCTGCTCGGAGCCCAGCAGATCCTGCATCGTCACCAGCCGGGGCACACGCGGCGGGGTGAACGCGATCCAGTCGTCCGGGTCGTCCTCGTCGTCGTAGGCCACGATCCGCACCGCGTCGGCCTCGTCGGGGATCTCGTCGAACGGCACCCGCATGTCCCGCCACGACGGCGCCGGGCCGATGTCGTAGAGCTCGTGGTCGCCCACCACCTCGAACCGGTCACCTGCCTTCCTCCCGAACTCCACCTGCATGTTCTCGCGCTTCACCTCGCCCGCCGCAGCGATGGTCAGCACAGGGCGGTCGTCGCTGCGCTCCGGCAACGCGTACCAGGCGGAGGTGGCCTCGGCGACCTGCTCGGGGTCCCCGGGGTTGTAGCTGCCGATCACGGGCGTGGTCGCCGGGTCCAGCCCGAACGGCAACGCCGCGAACGAGCCGTTGACGCCCGGGATGTCCCGCACGCCGCCCCCGGTGCCCGGCGGGTTCACATCCGGCGCCACCTGCGGGCTGCCGACCAGACCGTCGAGGTTGTCGCGCCGGTAGCTCACGTCGGCCGGGATGCCGTTGGGCGAGAACCCGCGGCTGGTGACCGCGCCCAGCGGCCGGTCGACGGGCTCCGCCGGCTGCAGCAGGTCGGCGTTCGGGTCGGTCTCCACCCGCACCGACTCGGACAGGTTGCATGGTTCACCGGTCAGCGCCCGCAGGTTGCCCAGCCCCACCGAGTACGAGGGGTACTGCGCGACGATCGCCACCAGGAACGACACCACCGAGAACCCGACGACACCCCCCGCCGCGATGGGCAGCGGGGCGAACGAGGGCAGCGCGGACAGCCGCCGCCGCGCGCGCCGGCGAGCATTCTCGCGGACACTCCCGCTGTGCCCGACGTCCCGGTCCGGGGCCTCCGCGCTGACGAGCGGGCCGTCCGCGGTACCCGGGTCGACGGCGGCGTCGCGCCAGCGCCACACCCGCACCAGCCGGACGATCGCCGCCACGAAACACACCAGGGCCAACACCCACCCGGCGATCGTCACCCACAGGCCGTTGGGCACCCCGTAGTCGGAGACGTACCACCAGCTGTTGGTGGAGGTGAACGTCACCGCCAGGATCAGCAGCACCCCCGCGGTGAACAGCATCCGCGCACGGTCGCGCGCCCGGCCGGACGCGCGCAGCGCACCGCGCAGCGCCACCACCGTCAGGGCGCCCAGCACCGCGGCGACGCCCGCGAACACGCCGAAGTGGTGCGTCCACTTGGTGGGGTTGAACGTCATCAGCACGATGCCGAGCGCCGCGATCACCACCGCGCGCTGCCCGGGCCCCGCGGCCAGGCCCACGATGCGGCCGCGCGGCGCGCCACCGGACCGGGCCGCCGCACCCGCCGCGCCGAGCAGGCCCGCACGCCGGCGCAGCAGCAGGACCGCGCACACCACCAGGCACAGCAGCATCGCGAGCACCGCGAAGCGCCGCGCGATCGACCCGTCCGGCCCACCCTGCAGCAGCAGGTGAATATAGCGCTGGTATTCGAGGTACCAGGGCTCGGACGGGCCCACCACGGTGCGCATCTGCGTGGCCTCCAGCAGGGGGCCCAGACTGGCGCGGCTGAACACCACCACCAGCACCACCGACACCGACGCGAGCAGCGGCAGCAGCGTGGCGGCGTACCCGAAGCGCCGGGCCCGGCGGCGGATCATCCGCAGCAGCGGGCGGCCCGCGGCCAGGAAGGGGGCAGCGCAGATGGTGCCCGTCGGGCCGCCGGTCAGGGTCAGCACCCCGACGGCCAGACCCAGCCCGGCGGGCATCAGGCGGCCGGTCGCCACCGCGCGCTCCACCAGCACCCAGGTGACGACGATGCCCGCCGCGATGTAGGGCTCCGGGCGCAGGCCGTTGTTGTAGGGCAGCCAGAAGGCCAGCAGCAGCAGCGCGCCCGTCCACAGCGCGGGGGTGTCGCGGCGGGCGGCGCGGCCGAACCGCGGGATCAGCTCGCGGGAGATCAGCAGCCACGACACCAGCGCCGCCGCCAGCGCCGGCAGCCGCAGCACCACCGACGAGGGGCTCACGTGGCTGAGCAGCGTGAAAATGTAGTACGGGTAGCCGAAGGGGGCCTCCGGCGCGCCGAACCAGCGGAAATAGTTGGGCATGTAGCCGGCGTCCTCGGCGGCGCGCGCCATGGCCAGCTCGTAGCCGTCGTCGGAGGTGTTGGCGCCGATGATGTGCCACACCAGCAGCACTGCCACCACGGCCACGTCCACGGCGCTGATGTAGCGCCACCGCTGCGGGATGATCCGGCCCAGCCGCCGGAGCCCGCGCGCCCCGTGCCATCGGCCCGCCCAGGAGCCTCCCCGCGCCGCCGAGTCCAGACGGGCCAGCGCCGCCAACGCCACCGCGGTGAGCAGCACGGCCAGGCCCATCGCCAGCCCCTTGATGAGCGTGGGCGAGACCAGGTAGCGGGTGTCGACGGTCGCGTGCACCGCGAGGCCGTCGGGCACCGGGCCGGTGAGGTCGGTGAACACGCCGACCACCTGGGGGCGCAGGTCGCGGTCGGTGACCGTCGTCGAGGTGCGGGGGCCGGCGAGCCCGGTGAACGCGGCGGTGGTCTCGTCCGCGGCGGAGTGCACGTCGATGGTGCTGCAGCCGCCCGACGCGACCGCCTGCAGCGGAGCCCGCACCAGGTCCGTGCCTGCCGAGCGGACCGTCACCTCGTCGTAGCCGGTGGTGATGAGCAGCGCCCGCTGCACGGCGCCGGTGGTGCCGGTCGGCGCCGTGCCCAGAACCAGGCTGCCGCCGTCCGGCCCCTGCTCCGCGAGCTGCGCCACCGCGGTGCACGGGATGCTGATCCGCAGGTCCGTGGGGGCGTAGGTGACCAGGGGCGCGGTGACCGGGGTCAGGGCGTCGTTCTGGGGCCAGGAGAGCTCGTTGGTGGTCTGGTTGACCGGCAGGAAGGGCACCGACACCGCCAGCAGCACCCCGCACAGGCCCGCGAGCAG
>CAYVJJ010000304.1:0-3732 GCA_964451655.1 uncultured Mycobacteriaceae bacterium
TAGTTCTTGTACACCCGGTGGCCGAAGCCCATCAGCTTGACGCCGTCCTCCTTGTTCTTCACGCGGCGCATGAAGTCGGCGGTGTCGCCGCCGGCGGCCTGGATCTCATCGAGCATCTCCAGCACCGCCTGGTTGGCCCCGCCGTGCAGCGGGCCCCACAGCGCGTTGATGCCGCCGGAGATGGAGGTGAACAGGTTCGCGTTGGAGGAGCCGACCAGGCGCACGGTGGACGTCGAACAGTTCTGCTCGTGATCCGCGTGCAGGATCAGCAGCATGTCCAGTGCCGCGGCGATCTCCGGGTCCAGATCGTACGGCTCGGCGGGCAGGCCGAACGTCATCCGCAGGAAGTTCTCCACCAGGCCGAGGGAGTTGTCCGGGTAGAGGAAAGGCTGGCCCATCGACTTCTTGAACGCGTACGCGGCGATGGTGGGCAGCTTGGCCAGCAGGCGGATGGTGGACAGCTCGACCTGCTCGGGGTCGCCGGGATCGAGGGAGTCCTGGTAGTAGGCGGAGAGGGCGTTGACCGCGCTCGATACCACCGGCATCGGGTGGGCGTTGCGGGGGAAACCGTCGAAGAACCGCTTGAGGTCCTCGTGCAGCAGAGTGTGGCGGCGGATCTGCTCGGTGAAGCGTTCAAGCTCGGAGGGGGTGGGAAGCTCACCGTAGATGAGCAGGTAGCTGACCTCGATGAACGTGGAGTTCTCGGCGAGCTGCTCGATGGGGTACCCGCGATACCGCAGGATGCCGTTGCCGCCGTCGATGTAGGTGATCGCCGACGAGCACGAGGCGGTGTTGACGAAGCCGGCGTCCAGGGTGACGTAGCCCGTGTCTGCCAGGAGCGATCCGAGGGCCAGCCCGTCGTTGCCCTCGGCCGCGGTCACCACCTCGAGAGGCTGCTCGCCGCCCGGGTAGCTGAGTACGGCTTTCCGGTCATTCTCAGCAGACACAGAACATCCCTCTCCGATTGGTGACTGTCGTAACGCGGAAGTCCTAGGCCCGGATAACCCCTGTTGGGGCATCGGTTCCCCCACAGAATCTAGTCACCCTCCGGCGATCACGCCCAATCAGGTCCGCCCCGGGCACCCGGCGCCCACGACGCCAGGCCGATGACCTGCGCACATCGCCGACGCCCGCGTCCGGCCTGCGTCCCACCCCCGCACCGGCGGGGATTCAGCGCCGCACCCGGTACCGCACGAACGCGGGTATCGCGGCCGCGGCGATGAGGACACCCGCGATCACCAGCACTCCCCCGCCCGCGGCGGCCGCCGTGGTGCCCACGGCCGCCGCGGCCGCGCCGTGCGCCACGTCGCCGATGCGCGGCCCGCCCGCGACGACGACGATGTATACGCCCTGCAGCCGCCCGCGCACCTCGTCGGCCGCCGCCTCCTGCAGCATCGTCGCGCGCAGAGCGGCCGATGCCATGTCCGCGGCGCCGCCCAGCGCGAGCATCCCGAGCGCGGCCCACAGCCAGCCCGGTCCCCCGGCCGCGACCAGCCCGAAACCGACCATCGACGCCCCCCACACCACGATGGCCACCACTACCACCAGGCCCTGCCGCCGCACGCGCGGCAACCACCCGGAGAACACCCCGCCGGCCACGGCGCCCACCGACAGCGCGGCGAAGAGCATGCCCACGACGGTGCCGCCGTCGGGCGGCCCGCCGAAGCTTTCCACCGCCATCTCCGGGAACAGCGCGCGCGGCATGCCGAACACCATCGCGATGATGTCGACCACGAACGACGCCAGCAGCACCTTGTGGCCGGCGAGGTACCGGAACCCGTCGATCACCGAGCGCAGCCCGGCCTTGACGGCGGCGGGGCCGGGCGCCAGCGCAGGTAGCTTGAACACCGCCCAGAAGGTGGCCAGCAGCGTGATCGAGTCGATCAGGTACAGCAGCGACAGGCCCACGAACGCCAGCAGCACACCGCCGAGGAGCGGGCCGACGATCGCGCCGAACTGCACGACGGTCATGTGCAGCGAGTTCGCCGCCGGCAACTGGCGCACCGGCAGCAGGCGCGGGTAGATGGCCGACCGTGTGGGCGAGTTGACCGCGAAGAACGCCTGCTGGATGGAGAACAGCACGAGCACCAGCCACACGTTCGACAGACCCATCGCCGCCTGCACCCAGAAGCCCAGCGACGTCGCGCACAGCCCCGTGGTGGTGATCATCATGAGGGTGCGGCGGTCCATCGCGTCGGCCAGCGCGCCGCCCCAGAGGCCGAACACGATCAGCGGGACCAGGCCGAACAGCCCGGCGAGCCCCACGAACCCGGAGCTGCGGGTGATCTCGAAGATCTGCGCCGGGACGGCCACCACGGTCAGCTGCGCGCCGACGACGGTGACGATCTCCGCGGTCCACAGCCGCCGGAAGTCCGGGTTCCGCAGCGGTTCGGTGTCCGCGAACACCCGCCGCAGACCCGCCACGTCGCCGCCTCTCCGCGACGCTCCCGAGCGTCGCCGCTCCCTACGCCCGCTCAGCCCGTCGGCCGCCCGCCGGCCGCGGGGCGTACTCTGCCGGAAACACCGGCGGTCAGGCTACGCGCCCCCGCAAGCGGGAACCCTGTGTCCTGCGCCATACTCGTGGGTAACGGCCGCGAACCGGCCCGCACCGTGACAATGAACCGGCCCACCCCGGAACAACACCGCACGGCCGCGCAACCGCACGGCCGCGCAACCGAAGATCCAGGAGCACCACATGCCTCACGCCGACCTCCCCGAAGGCTTCACCGAGGGCCTCGAGGGCGTCACCGCATTCACCACCGAGATCGCCGAGCCCGACAAGGACGGCGGGCAGCTGCGGTACCGGGGTGTGGACATCGAGGATCTCGTCTCCCACAAGGTGACCTTCGGGCACGCCTGGGCACTGCTGGTCGACGGAAAATTCGGCCCCGGTCTGCCCCCTGCCGAACCGTTCCCGCTGCCGATCCACACCGGCAACGTGCGCGTCGACGTGCAGGCCGGCCTGGCGATGCTCGCGCCGATCTGGGGCTTCGACCCGCTGCTGGACACCACCGACGAGGCGGCCCGCGAGCAGCTGGCCCGCGCGTCGGTGATGGCCCTGTCCTACGTCGCCCAGTCGGCCCGCGGAATCTACCAGCCGGCCGTCCCGCAGTCGGTGATCGACGAGTGCTCGACGATCACCGAGCGCTTCATGGTGCGCTGGAAGGGCGATCCGGACCCCCGTCACGTCCGCGCCGTCGACGCCTACTGGGTCTCGGCGGCCGAGCACGGGATGAACGCCTCCACCTTCACCGCACGGGTGATCGCGTCCACCGGGGCGGACGTGGCGGCGTCGCTGTCCGGCGCGGTGGGCGCCATGTCCGGTCCCCTGCACGGCGGCGCCCCGGCCCGCGTTCTGCCGATGATCGAGGAGACCGAGCGCACCGACGATCCCCGCGGCCTCGTCAAGGGCATCCTCGACCGCGGCGAGCGGCTGATGGGCTTCGGGCATCGCGTCTACCGGGCGGAGGACCCCCGCGCGAGGGTGCTGCGTGCCACGGCCAAGGAGCTGGACGCGCCCCGCTACGAGGCGGCCGCCGCCCTCGAGCAGGCCGCCCTGGCCGAGCTGCAGGAGCGCCGTCCCGACCGCGCCATCGCCACCAACGTGGAGTTCTGGGCGGCGGTGATGCTCGACTTCGCCGAGGTGCCGCCGCAGATGATGCCCGCCATGTTCACCTGCGCCCGCACCGCCGGCTGGTGCGCGCACATCATGGAGCAGAAGCGGCTGGGCAA
>CAYVJJ010000305.1:0-3690 GCA_964451655.1 uncultured Mycobacteriaceae bacterium
CGTTCACCGCCGGCGACGCCACCCGCACGCTCATCGCGCTGTGGACCAAGCTGCGTGCCGATCAGATGACCGGGGCGGACTCCATCGAGTCGCTGACCGACGGGGCGTCCTCGCGCCGCAACCAGCTGCTGGTGGACCTGGGTGCCGAACTCAACCTGGGCGCCATCGACGGCGCCGCCGAGGCCGCCATGCCACAGCTCGAGACCACGGTGGTGGGCCTGGCCCGCACCTACAAGCCGTTCGGCCCGGTGCTCACCGACGCGATCGGCGACCAGCTGCGGCGCGTGTTCGGCCCCTCCGGCAAGCGGCCCGCCTACGTGGGCGAGCGCGTGCGCGGTGAGTGGGAGCTGGGCCAGGGCTGGGCGGATCACGTGACCGCGATGCTGGCGCTGGGCACCCGTGACGGTTCCTCGGTGCGGGGCGGGGACCTCGGCGGGCTTGCCGACGGGCCCGTCACCGACGGCGGCGCCGCGGACGCCCTGATCGATGCGGCCGTGCTCGCCGTGGGCGAGGCCCGTGGCGTCGCGGTGACCAAACCCGCGGCCGCGGCGGGCGGCGGTGTCGTCGACTCGGCCGCGCTCGGAGAATACGCCGAGAAGGTCACCGGCCCGGCGGGCGTGCTCGCCGAGACGGCCCGCACGATCCTCGCCCAGCTCGGCATCTCCGAAACGGGGATCGACGAACTGGCCGGGGCCGAACAGTCCGAGACGCGGTTGGCGGACCTGGTCTCCGACGAGCTCGGCTCCGACTGGGCACGGCAGGTGGCGCCCGCATTCGACGCGCGCAAGGCCGTGCTGCTGGACGACCGCTGGGCCAGCGCCCGCGAGGACCTGGCGCGCATGTGGTTGGCGGCGCCCGGGCGACGCGGGCGGCTCGCGGACGGCTACGCCACCGTCGACACGGCCGTGGCGGCGCACGCGGACTGGTGGCGCCGGCGCGCCGAACGGGAGGGCCGTGGCGCGCTCGCCGCCGAGTACGCCGCCATCGCCGCTGCGCCCCGCACCGGCGACGGCGAAGGCGAGTTCGCCGGGGAGGTCGCCGTCGTCACCGGTGCCGGCAAGGGCTCGATCGCCGGGGCCGTGGTCGCCGAACTGCTCGCCGGCGGCGCCACCGTGGTGGCCACCACCTCGGCTCTGACGCAGAAGAAACTGGGCTACTTCCGCGGCCTCTACCGCGACAGCGCCCGCGAGGGTGCGGCGCTGTGGGTGGTGCCCGCCAACATGGCCTCCTTCTCCGACGTGGACGCGCTGGTGGACTGGATCGGCACCGAACAGACCGAGTCGGCCGGCGGCACGTCGACCGTCGTCAAGGAACCGATGACGCCGACGATGCTGTTCCCCTTCGCGGCGCCGCGCGTGGTGGGCGACCTGCGGGACGCCGGCGCCAAGTCGGAGCTGCAGATGCGCGTGCTGCTGTGGGCGGTCGAGCGGCTCGTGGCGGGGCTCTCCGGCCTCGGCGCCGACCATGACATCGCTGCGCGCCTGCACGTCGTGCTCCCCGGCTCGCCCAACCGCGGCACGTTCGGCGGGGACGGCGCCTACGGCGAATCCAAGGCCTCACTCGACGCGCTGGTCAACCGCTGGCATGCCGAGCGCGGCTGGGCCGAGCGCGTGACGCTGGTGCATGCGGTCATCGGCTGGGTGCGGGGCACCGGATTGATGGGCGGCAACGACCCGCTGGTCGCCCAGGTCGAAGCCAAGGGCGTGCGCACCTGGGCGCCCGGCGAGATCGCGGTGGAGCTGCTCGGCGCCGCCACGCAGGAGGCGCGCCGGCGTGCCGGGGACGCCCCGCAGACCCTGGACCTCACCGGCGGCCTCGGCGAGGTCGACCTGGATCTGGCCGAACTGGCCGGCACACAGGAGGAGGCTGCGGAGGCCGTCGGCACCGACGATGCGGTCCGGCCTGCGGAGTTCGCGGACAGCGTGCAGGCGACCATCGACGCCCTGCCCTGCCCTCCGGAGATGCACCTGCACACCACGGCGCCGTCGTGGCCGGCGGTGACCGCGGTGCCCGAGGACCTCGTCGTCATCGTCGGTGCGGGTGAACTGGGGCCCTACGGCTCCGCGCGCACCCGCTTCGAGATGGAGGTGGATGAGGAGCTGTCCGCGGCCGGCGTGCTGGAGCTGGCGTGGAGCACCGGCATGGTCACCTGGGAGGACAGCCCCCAGGCCGGCTGGTACGACGCGGAAACCGGGGAGCAGGTGCCGGAGGCGCAGATCCGCGAGCGCTACCACGATGCCGTGATCGAGAGGTGCGGCATCCGCCTGTTCGACGACGACGGCGCGATGGTCGACCAGAGCTCGCCGCTGCTCACCTCGGTGTTCCTGGACAAGGACCTCACATTCACGGTCTCGTCCGAGGCCGAGGCGCGGGCATTCGTCGACGCCGACCCGGAGCGCACCGTCATCGCATCGGTGCCGGACTCGGGCGACTGGAAGGTCACCCGCAAGGCGGGCACCGAGATCCGCGTTCCGCGCCGGGTGAACCTCACCCGCACCGTGGGCGGCCAGATCCCCGACGGGTTCGACCCCACCGTGTGGGGCATCCCGGCGGACATGGCCGGCGCCATCGACCGCGTGGCCCAGTGGAACCTGGTGTGCACGGTCGACGCGTTCCTGTCCGCGGGCTTCAGCCCCGCCGAGCTGCTGCGCTGGGTGCACCCCACGCTGGTGGCGAACACGCAGGGCACCGGCATGGGCGGCATGACCTCCATGCGGGCGCTGTACGTGGACAACCTGCTCGGTGAGCCGCACGCCAACGACACACTGCAGGAGGCGCTGCCCAACGTCATCGCCGCGCACGTCGTCCAGTCCTACGTCGGCGGCTACGGGGCGATGGTGCACCCGGTGGCGGCGTGCGCCACGGCGGCCGTATCCGTCGAGGAGGGCGTCGACAAGATCCGCCTGGGCAAGGCCGAGTTCGCGGTGGCCGGCGGCTTCGACGATCTGTCCATCGAGGGCATCGTCGGCTTCGGCGACATGTCCGCCACCGCCGACTCGGCGGCGATGGAGGCCAAGGGCATCGACCCGCGGCGGTTCTCCCGGGCCAACGACCGTCGGCGCGGCGGATTCGTCGAGTCGGCCGGCGGCGGCACCGTCCTGCTGGCCCGCGGCGACGTGGCCGAGCAGTTGGGGCTGCCCGTGCTCGGCGTGGTCGCCTGGGCCGGGTCGCACGCGGACGGCGTGCACACCTCGATCCCGGCGCCCGGCATCGGCGCGCTGGGCGTGGCGCGCGGCGGGCGCACCTCGCAGCTGGCCAAGGCGCTCGCGAGCGTGGGCCTGACGGTGGACGACGTCGCGGTGGTGTCCAAGCACGACACGTCCACGGCCGCCAACGACCCCAACGAATCGGAGCTGCACGAGCGTATCGCCGACGCGCTGGGCCGCGACCCCGGGAACCCGCTGTTCGTCGTCTCGCAGAAGACGCTCACCGGGCACGCCAAGGGGGGCGCGGCGGCCTTCCAGCTGATCGGCCTGTGCCAGGTGCTCGGCAGCGGCATCGTCCCGCCCAACCGCAGCCTGGACTGCGTCGACGGGGACTTCGCCGAGTACCCGCGCCTGGTGTGGACGCGCGAGACGCCCCTGCGCTTCGGCGACGCCATGCCGCTGCGGGCGGGGCTGCTCACCAGCCTCGGGTTCGGCCACGTGGCCGGGCTCATCGCGGTGGCGCACCCGGAGGCGTTCGTCGCCG
>CAYVJJ010000306.1:0-3672 GCA_964451655.1 uncultured Mycobacteriaceae bacterium
CCGTGCTCCACGGCCCGGACACGGGTCAT
Organism: uncultured Mycobacteriaceae bacterium; assembly: GCA_964451655.1. Classification (GTDB taxonomy): domain Bacteria; phylum Actinomycetota; class Actinomycetes; order Mycobacteriales; family Mycobacteriaceae; genus Tomitella. The sequence continues at coordinate 30 of CAYVJJ010000306.1, forward strand.
GGCGAGCTGCTGATCGGTCATCTCGCTGGGGCTGAAGGTGGCGTTGTTGGTGGGCGCGGCGAGGAACTGCCCGCCCGCCCGCACTGCGGTCGTGTAGGCGCGGTCGAAGGCGATCTCGTAGCAGGTGGCTACGGCGATGGGGACTCCGTCGGCGGTGACCACGCCGTCGCCGTGGCCGGGGACGAAGTGGCCGGCGCGGTCGACGTAGGACGAGAAGTGCCGGAAGAAGTCCCGGAACGGCATGTACTCCCCGAACGGCTGCAGGATCGCCTTGTCGTGCCTGTCCGCGGGACCGGTTCCCGGATTCCACACGATCACCGAGTTGGTGGTGGTGCCGTCGCCGTTGTTCAGGACCGCGCCGACCAGGATGGGGGCCCCGATCCTGTCCGCGGCGTAAGAGATCTCCCGCGCGGCGTCGGGATTGCGCAACGGGTCGATGTCGGAGGAATTCTCGGGCCACAGCACCACGTCGGGCCGGTCCTCCCTGCCCGCGTCGACGTCGTCGGCCAACTGCAGTGTGCGTCGCACGTGCATGTCCAGGACGGCGCGCCGCTGCGAGTTGAAGCCGAGCCCCAGCCGCGGCACGTTGCCCTGCACCGCCGCCACAGTGAGCTGACGGCCCGCGTCCATGTCCGGCAGGTACCGGGCACGCACCGCGCCGGTGATCAGCGGCGCGGCGATGGCGACCAGCGCCCCGCCGGCCGCGAGGGCCATGGTGACGCGGCGGGCCGGACGCCGGCGGGCGGCGAGGGCGAGCACGGCGAGCCCGGAACCGACCAGGGCGACCGCGAAGCTGAGCAGCGGCGCGCCGCCCAGCGACGCCAGCGGGAGCAGCAGTCCCTCCGGTTGTCCGAATGCCAGCCTGCCCCACGGAAAACCCCCGAACGGCACCGACGACCGCAGCCACTCGGCGGCCGACCAGCAGGCGGCGACGGCGAAGGGGCGCAACCACAGCGGCACCGCCGGCCACCGGAAGAGCGTCGCGGTGGCGAGTCCGAAAAGCCCCACGAACAGGGCTTCCACCGCGGCGAGCGCAAGCCACGGCACAGCGCCGACGTAAATGCCCACCCACGGCAGCAGCGGGACGAGCAATCCGAGTCCGGCGAGATAGCCGTACCCGAACCCGCCGGGCAACGACGGGCTCCCATACCGGGGGGCGCCGTCATCGGCGGCGTCCGGAGACCGGCGGGGATAGGCGATCGCCAGGATCGTCAGCGCGATCCCGACGGGGGCCAAGTACCACAGGGGCCGGGGCGGGAACGAGGCGTAGAGCAGCAGGCCGCCGCCGGCGGCCGCCAGCTGCCGCGGCAGTACGCGCAGCCATCCCCGGCCGAAGCGGCGCAGGCGGGCGGGAACGCGCACCGGTCAGGACGCCCGGTACAGGACGCGGCCCGAGCGGACGGTGGCCAGGCAGCGCGGAGTCGGCGCGCCCTCGGACATGTCCGGCAGGGCCGGTACCCGCGACCGGGGATCGGTCGACCAGCGCGCGATCGACTGGGAGGAGGCCGCGACCACCAGCTCGCCGGTCTCCCAGACGGCGAACGAGGCGTCGGCCCCCGGCTGCAGGGTGCCCGCCATGCCGTCACGCACGCACGCTGCACGCCAGGCGCCGCGCGTGGCGGCGGTGAAGGCGGCACGCGGCGACAGTGAGTGGTCGTCGACGCTGTGCCGCACTGCGGCGCGGACCGCGGCCCACGGGTCGATGGGGGTGACCGGGGCGTCCGAGCCGATGGCGAGGGTGACGCCCTCCGCGGCCATCGCGGCGAACGGGTTGGTCTGCGCGGCCCGCGCAGCGCCGAGGCGTTCCGCGTACATGCCGTCGGGGCCGCCCCACAGCGCATCGAACACGGGCTGCACCGATGCGACGGCGCCCACGCGGCCGAGTGCCGCCGCGTGCTCGCGGCTGACCATCTCCGCGTGCTCGATCCGGTGGGCGCGGGCGGCCACGGCGGGACCGCCCAGTTCGTCGGCGACGGCGGACAGCGCACGGACCGCCGTGCCGACGGCCGCGTCGCCGATGGCGTGGAAGCCCGCCTGGATGCCGGCCTCCGTGCACGCGCGCAGATGGGCCTCGGCGGCGCTGTCGTCGAGCAGGGCACTGCCGCACCCGGCGTGGTCGGCATACGGCTCGTCGAGCCAGGCGGTGTGCGAACCGAGCGCGCCGTCGAGGAACAGGTCCCCGCCCAGCGCGTGGGCGCCGTGTTCGGTGAGCAGCGCGCGGGCCTGACCGGCGTCCGTGACCGGCTCGCCCCAGTAGCCGCGCACCGCGACGGTGTCCTCGCCCGCGCCGAGTGCCAGGACGGCGTGGAAGTCGTCGGCGCCCGCGATCTCCGGTCCGCCGCACTCGTGGACGGCGACGACGCCGCGCGAGGCGGCGAGGCCGAGGGCAGCCTTGCGCGCTTCGTCCAGCAGCCGGGCGCCGAGCAGACTCCGGGCGTGGGCGCGGACGGCGTGGTGCCGGCCCCCGGTGAGCGGTGCCGCGGGCGCGCCGCGCGGCGGGGCGTCGAGACCGGCGGCGGTGTACAGGCCGCGGGAGGCCACGGCGGAGTGCTCGTCGATCCGGGACAGGTAGACGGGCCGGCCGGGTACCGCGTCCTCGATTTCGTCGGGCGACGGCGCGCGTCCTTCCGGCCAGCCGGTCTCGTCCCAGCCGTGGCCCCACACCACGTGATCGTCCGGGTGGCGCCGGGCGTGCCGTGCCAGCGCCGCGAGGCACTCGGCCAGGTCGGCCGCCCCGGACAGGTCGAGGCCGATCACGGCGAGCCCCGTGTCGGTCACATGCACATGGGGGTCCACGAACGCGGGCGTGACGAAGGCGCCCTGCAGGTCGATCACCCGGGCGTCCGGGTGCAGCGCACGCGCAGGCCCGTCGTCACCGAGCCAGGCGACGGTGCCGTCGACCACCGCCATCGCCGTCGCGTAGGGATGGGAGGGGCTGTGGATGCGTCCGCCGATCAGCAGTGTGGTGCTCACAGCACTCCAGTGTGCCCTCCCGGACGGAGCGCCGTCCCGGCGGCCGTCGGGCGGGTGGGGGCGGGCACAGCCAGGCCGTCTGCCGGCCGCGCCGGAACGGCGCTCCGGGGTCAGGGGCGGCGCGGCCGCCCCTCGGACGGGGGCAGTACGGGTGGGAACAGATCGTCGTGCGCCGATGGCGGTCCCGGGCGCGACGGGTCGTCGACGACCTCGCCGTCGACGACCCGTGCGCCACCGGACCTGCGCATCCCCGGCATGCGGGTGCCGACGACCCCGACGACGGAGAGGCGGCGCATCCCCAGCGCCACGACGGCGGGCCCGAGCAGCCGGCGCGTGGGCGGAAGCAGCAGTAGAAGCCCGAGGACGCTGGTGACCAGCCCGGGCACCAGCAGCAGCCCTACGCCCGTGGCCGACAACGACCCCTCGGCGAGCTGGCGGGCGGGGCCGCGCGCACCGGAGGCGCGCTCCCCCGTGCGACCGCGGGACAGCGATTCGACCAGACGGCGGGTCTGTGTGCCGAACGCGATCACGCCGGCCGCCGTGCCGAGCATCACCAGCAGGATCGCCCAGCCGACGCCGATCCACGACGCCACCGCCCACAGCGCGGCGACCTCGACCACGACGTAGACGAGGAAGAGCAGTCGGAACATGGCGCCCCTTTCATCCGGGC
>CAYVJJ010000307.1:0-3654 GCA_964451655.1 uncultured Mycobacteriaceae bacterium
TCGAACGGGTCCTGTCGCTGATCGCGCGCGCCGACGTCCTGATCGAGGGCTTCCGCCCCGGCGTCACCGAGCGGCTGGGGCTCGGCCCGGACGAGTGCCTGGCCCGCAATCCCCGGCTCGTCTACGGCCGCATGACGGGGTGGGGGCAGGAAGGGCCGATGGCCGACCGCGCCGGCCACGACATGAACTACATCAGCCTCACCGGAGTGCTGCACGCCATCGGCCGGCCCGGCGAACGTCCGGTCCCACCGCTGAACCTGGTGGGCGACTTCGGCGGCGGCTCGATGTTCCTGGTGCTCGGCGTCCTCGCCGCGCTGCACGAGGCCGGCGTCTCCGGCCGCGGACAGGTGGTGGACGCGGCGATGATCGACGGCGCCGCCGTCCTGGCCCAGATGATGTGGTCGTTCCGCGGGCGCGGCATGTGGAGCGACGAGCGCGGCGCGAATCTGCTCGACGGCGGCGCGCCCTTCTACGACACCTACGAATGCGCCGACGGACGCTACTTCGCGGTGGGCGCCATCGAGCCGCAGTTCTGGGCGCAGCTGCTCGACGGCCTGGGGCTGGACCCCGAGTCGATCCCCTCACGTGACGACCGCACCCGCTGGCCGGAACTGCGCGCCGTGCTCGCCGAGACGTTCGCGCGCAAGACCCGCGACGAGTGGGCCGCGGTGTTCGACGGCACCGACGCCTGCGCCACGCCGGTGCTTACCTTCGCGGAGGCTCCGGACGACCCGCACGTGGCGGCCCGAGGAATACTCACCGAGATCGACGGGGTGACGCAGCCGACGCCGGCGCCGCGGTTCTCCCGCACCCCCGCGGGCACGCCCTCCGCTCCCCCTCGCGACGCGACCCCGATCGACTCGGTCTGGACCTGAGGGGCGACCGGAGCCCGGCACCTGCAACCCCGTCACCGGGGCGCCGATCGCCGTAAGCTTTGTACGGAGGCCGCGTGCGGCAGCGCCGCTCGTTCCCGACGTATGCACGAGGAGATCGACACCATGGCGAATTCAGCGTCCGCCCCGCGCGAGGACAGTCGAAGCACCGACCCGGGCCGGCCGGGCACGCAAGGGTCGGCCGCCGGGCTCTCCCCGGCGCGCCCGGAGGACGGTTCCGCCTCCACCCAGCTCGTCACCGAGCACGGGCGCACCGTCATCACCGACACCGTGGTCTCCAAGATCGCCGGCACCGCCACGCGGCAGATCGACGGCGTGCACGGGCTCGGCGGCGGGACGGCGCGGGCCGTCGAGGCGCTGCGCGGGCGCATCCCCGGCGCCCGCATCAACCACTCCCAGGGCGTCGCCGTCGAGGTCGGCGAGCGGCAGACGGCGATCGACATCGGGATCGTCGCGGAGTACGGCGTCGCCGTGTACGACCTCGGGTCCGCGATCAGGTCCAACGTCATCGACGCCGTCGAGCGCATGACCGGCCTCGAGGTCGTCGAGGTCAATGTCACGGTCTACGACGTGCACCTGCCCACCGACGAGGACCCCGTCGAAGCCGAGGCCTCCTCACGGGTCCAGTGACGCGCATGCGGCCCCCCGCACGCCGGCGTCCCCTGCGGCCGCCGCAGCGCCCGGTCGCCGGGCCCGACACACCCCAGTATCCGCACCACGATCCCCAGGAGCTCCCATGAGTACGGCAGCGATCGGCCTTCTCGCCGGCATCCTCCTCGTCATCGCCGGCACCACGGGCGGGATCCTCGGTTTCCTCTTCGCCGTGCTGCTCGGGGCGATCGGCCTGGTCCTGGGCGCGCACCATGACGGCTCCATCGATCTGACGGGCCTGCTGCGGAGCCGCGGCCGTGGCTGACGCAGCCGCCGTGCCACCGCCGGCGCAACAGCCGGGCGTCCCCGGGGACGCCCCCGCCGATCGCGGCCGCCTGGTGATCAGGGACCGGGTGGTGAACCGTATCGCCTGCACCGAGGCTCTCCTGGTGGACGGCGTCATCCCCTCCTCCGAGGGTTTCGACCGCGTCCGCGGACGGGGCCTCCCCCGGGCCCTGGCCGTAGTGGAAGGCCCCGACACCGCTGTCGCCCTGCGCATCGCCGTCCGGTGGCCGATCGCGCTCGAACCCTTGACGCGCGCCGTGCGCACGCGGGTCTCGGAGCGTGTCCACGAGCTCACCGGCCTGCATGTCACCCGCGTCGACGTCGACGTCGACCGGATCGCCATCGACGCACCGCAGACGGCCACGGGCACGGCGGGCTCCCGGCGGGTCTCATGACGGTCGACCGGAATGATGATCGGCCCGCACTGCCGCTCGAGGCCCCGGAGCCGCGGGCGCTTCCTCCCGCCGCCCCGGTCCTGGTGGCCGCCGGCATCGCCCTGATCGCCGCAGCCGTCATCGCGGCCCGCGAGCTGCTCATCCACCACGGCATCCTCACCGCTTCACCCTGGCTTGCCGACGCCTTCCGGTGGATCGCGCAGCTGACGTGGCGCACGTGGATGTACTACGCGGCGCCGGCCGCGATCGTCGTCGGTCTCATCCTCGTGTGGTCCGCCGCCCGGCCGCGCCGCCGCACGCACGCTCGCCTGGACGGGGAGCCGGCACTGTGGTTCTCGCCCACCGCCGTCGCCCGCACATGCAGCGCCCGCGCACAGCAGGTGGACGCCGTCGCTTCCGCGCAGTCGGCCGCGGGCCGCCGCCGGGTCCGTGTCACCGTCACCGTGCCCGAACGGGCCTGGGAGCCGCCGCCCGACGACGCCGCCATCAGTGCCCGGGTCCGTGCGGCCGTCGAGCCGTTCACCGCCGCGCTCACTCCGTCCCCCAGGGTCGCGGTGCGCATCATCCGCGTACTTCCCACCCGGCAGAACACGGGCGACGGGAGAGTGCGATGACCGGAAACGCCGGCGTCGAGGGAGCGCAGCCGTGAGCCCCGGGCGCGTGGTGACCACGCTCGCACGCGCGGTGAGCCTGCTCGTGGGCGTGGGGTTGCTCGCCGCCGGCGCATACGGCGTCGCCGTCTGGGCGGACCACAGCCCCGCCCGCGAGTGGTCGCTCTACCTGGACAGGGACTGGTACTACACCGCACCGCAACAGTCGTGGTGGCCGTGGGCCCTCCTCGCGGTGGCCGTCGTCGCCGCCCTCGTCGGCGTCGCCGTCCTCACCGCGACCCTGCGTCCACACCGCGCCCCGCAGACCGTGCTGTCCGATGAACAGTCCGGCCGCTCCACCGTCGAACCGGGAGCCGTCTGCGATGCACTCGCCGCCGAGCTGGCCACGCTCGAGGGCGTCCACGACGCGGATGTCCGGGCACGGGTACTACGCGGGCACGTCACGTACATCGTGGAGGTCCGGCCGGCCGCTGAGACCGATCCGGACCGCCTGCGCGCCGGAATCGCGCTGGCTGCCGGTCATGTGACCACCGTGCTCGGCGCGGCGGCGCCGCACGTGCGGGTCATCGTGGAGCCCGCAAAACCCGAGCGCCCCCGCGCCGCACGGCGCGGGCTCGTGTGAACGGCCGCCGTCCACACGCACTACCTGCCGTCCCCGGCCCCACCACCCGGCTTTCGACTGCACGTGAAGGTCGCCTGCCCCTCAGCAGAGACCAGGAGAAGAAACAGCGGCGGCGGCCCCGGTTTAGGGGCGGCGCCGCCGGGGGGCGGTGGTGCCCCGCTAACCTTAAGATATTAGTTACGCCGCCCCCCCCCCCC
>CAYVJJ010000308.1:0-3648 GCA_964451655.1 uncultured Mycobacteriaceae bacterium
ACGGAAGCACCTGCAGCTACGGCGAGCTCGCGGCACGGCTCGGAAGGCCGACGGCCGTGCGCGCCGTGGCCGCCGCCAACGGCCGCAACCCCCTGAGCATCGTCGTCCCGTGCCACCGCGTGATCGGCGGCGACGGGCGCCTGGTCGGCTACGGCGGCGGGCTCGAGCGCAAGGAGTTCCTGCTGCGGCTCGAATCCGCGGCCGGGCAGAGCGCCCTGTTCTGAGCCGAGGCCCTCCGTGGAGAACGCCTCGCGGAGCCCTGACCGCGGCCTTTCCCGGCATCCTCACATCCGGCGGCCTCCGTTCGTATACATACTGTGAACATGATCCGGCCCCGTGCGCAGTGTCACCGCACTCCCTCGGCGGCGCCCGGCCCGGCGCACCCGCCGTTCCAGCGGGTCGTCGAGGCGCACGGCGTGGCGGTGCTACGGGTGTGCCGGGCGCTGGTGGGTCCGGTCGATGCCGACGACGCCTGGTCGGAGACGTTCCTGGCGGCACTGCGCGCGTACCCGCAGTTGCCGGCCGGCCGCAACGTCGAGGCCTGGCTGGTCACCATCGCCCAGCGCAAATGCATCGACCTGCTGCGCACACGCGGGCGCCGGCCCGTGCCGGTGGAGGAGATCCCGCCGACGGCCGGCAGTATCGGCGTGCCCGGCGCCGCCGACGAGCACGCGCCGCTGTGGCAGGCGGTCGGCCGGTTGCCGCTCGTCCAACGCCAGGCGGTGGTCTATCACCACCTGCTCGGCCTGCCGTATGCGGAGGCGGCGCGGATCATCGGCAATTCCCCCGCCGCCGCGCGCCGGGCGGGCGCGGACGGCATCGCCGCGCTGCGCGGCGCACTCGCCCCGTGCTCTGCAGAACCCCACACCCCCGAGGAGGGCCGATGAACACCCGTGCCGAGCGTGACCGCCTGCCCGGCCCCGCCGACTCCCCCGCGTCGTCGGGCGCGATACCGCCGTCCGACGGCGAGAATTCGCTGATCGAGGAGCTCTTCACTCGCGTGATCGCCTCCGCGGATCGCGAAGGTCTCATCGACATCGCCTATCGCACACTCGATTCGCCGCTCGGTCCGCTTCTCGTCGCCGCGACGCCGACGGGCGTGGTCCGCCTGGCGTTCGCCGTGCAGGGGCACGACCGCGCCCTCGAAGAGCTCGCCACGCAGGTCTCCCCCCGGGTGCTCCGGCTGCCGTGGCGCCTCGACGCGGCGGCCGCCGAACTCGACGAGTACTTCCACGGGCGGCGCACGCAGTTCAGCGTTCCGGTGGATCTGCGTCTGGCGCAAGGCTTTCAGCGTTCGGTCCTCGAGCAGTTGCCGACGATCCCCTACGGCAGCACCGCGGGGTACGCGCGGGTGGCGCAGTCCGCGGGCAGCGCGGGGGCGGCGCGCGCGGTCGGCACGGCCTGCGCCCGCAATCCCGTACCCATCCTCGTGCCCTGCCATCGCGTCACGCGCAGCGACGGATCCCTGGGCGGCTACATCGCCGGGCCCGCCGCCAAGCGCTTCCTGCTCGAGGTCGAATCCGGTTCTGCGGAAGGCGGCCCCGCGTCGACACCATCGCGCGACCCGCAGGAGGGAACACGATGACCGCCACACCCGCGGTCGTCGGCGAGGACGGACTGGCCCGCTGCCCGTGGGCCGTTTCGGATCCCCTCAACCGCGACTACCACGATTCCGAATGGGGCATGCCCGTCCACGGCGAGCAGCCGCTGTTCGAGCGCATCTGCCTCGAATCGTTCCAGGCGGGGCTGTCGTGGCTGACGATCCTGCGCAAGCGCCCGGCCTTCCGGGAGGCCTTCGCCGGGTTCGAGGTGGACCGCGTCGCAGCGTTCGACGACGGCGACGTGCGGCGCCTGCTCGGCGACAGCGCCATCGTCCGCAATCGCGCGAAAATCGAGGCGGCGGTCGGCAACGCGCACGCCGTGCAGCGCCTGCGCGACGAGGGCGGATTGGACGCGTTGCTGTGGAGCTACCACGGGCTTGATACGCCCGCCCCGCGCACCGCCGAGGACGTGCCCACCCGCAGCACCACGTCGGAGCGGATGGCCAAGGACCTGCGCGCCCGGGGGTTCCGGTTCGTCGGTCCGACCTCGTGCCACGCGCTGATGGAGGCCACCGGGATCGTCGACACGCACCTGACCGGCTGCCATCGCCGCGGCGCGGGTGTCAGTGCCGGTTCCGCCAGTAGCCGCAGAACATGACCCGGTCCTTCGGCACTCCGGAACGCACCCAGTGGCGGCGCAGCCCGGTGGCCAGACCCTGCTCGCCCACGACCCAGCCGAAGAACGGCTCCGTCGGCGGCATTGCGGCGCTCGCCTCGGCCAGCACGGTCGCGCCCGGATCCGCCGTGGCCTCGCGCACGATCCACCGCACATCGACGCCCTCCGGCTTCGCGAGTGCGCGTCGGTCGTCGTCGCTGGGCACTTCGACGAAGGCCGTACCGGTCCGGTCACCGGGCAGGGACGCCAGGACGCCGGCGAGCGCCGGCAGCCCCGATTCGTCCGCCGCCAGCACCACGTGGCGCAGCGACGGGTCGGGGTTGAAGCCGACGCCCTCGTCGTAGACGGCCACCGCGTCCCCCGGCGCGCAGCTGAGCGACCATGCGGCCGCGGGCCCCGTATCCCCGCCGTCGTCCTGGCCGTGCAGCACGAAGTCCACGTCCAGCTCCGGCCCGTCCGGCCCGTCCGGGCGATAGGCGGCGACGGTGTAGTTGCGCAGTACCGGGCGCGAGGTCTTGGAGATCGTGAGGTACCGCATGTACGCGAGCGTGTCGAGCTTGGCGGGCAGACGCGCGAGCGAGCCCTCCGAGACGGGGATGAACAGCCGGAACCACTGGTCGAAACCCATATATCGGAACTCGCCGATGTCTCCGCGCCCCAGCGTGACGCGGCTGAACGACTTCGAGAGCCGCTCCGAGCGCAGCACCTCCAATGTCAGCAGCTTCGTCTGCTCCGGCCTCACCCCGCGTGCCCTCATGTTCTCGCGTGCCATCCGGCCTCCCGCCTCTGCCCACGGACCCGGCCCCGCTCGCGCCGCCGGCCCGGCATCCTCGCCACTGTTATTAGTGCAGCCTAACCTAAATATGGCGGCGCAGGGAACCCGCACGCGGAAGCACGTCCGCCGGGCGCGCGACGTGCCGCGTCCCGCCGGACGGGAGGCGATGAAGACGGCGCGCGTGACGCGAGTGGTAACGTCGGAGTCGGAAGTTCTCGGGGCGGGGTGCAATTCCCCACCGGCGGTAATGACGCGGCCCGGTTTCTGAACCGGTTCCCGGCGTCGAGCCCGCGAGCGCCCTCACGCGGCCAGTTCCGCGCGAGGGGACGAGCAGATTCCGGTGCGATCCCGGAGCCGACGGTCACAGTCCGGATGAGAGAGAACGCCGCTGACGGCGCCATTGCGGCCCGTCGGCTACCGCCCTGGGGTCACCGTAGTGATTCAGAAAGTGGGCGAGGACATGCTTACCGGAGACGCTCAGATCGCCGGGGACCAGGAATTCAGCGGGCAGCCCGCCTCCACGGTGGGCGGCGCCGGCCCCCGCACGCGTTTCGACTCCATCGACCGGGCCATCGCCGACATCGCCGCGGGCAAGGCCGTGGTCGTGGTGGACGACGAGGACCGCGAGAACGAGGGCGACCTCATCTTCGCCGCGG
>CAYVJJ010000309.1:0-3643 GCA_964451655.1 uncultured Mycobacteriaceae bacterium
GAGATCGACTGGGCCTCGCGCGGCGCCCGCAAACTGCTGGGGCCGCTGGAACGGTTCGCGGCGGACGGCCTCGCGGTCGAGGGCGGACGATGCCTCGACGCCGGTGCCTCGACGGGGGGGTTCACCGACGTGCTGCTGCAGCGCGGTGCGCGCGAGGTGGTGGCCGTCGACGTCGGCTACGGCCAGCTGATCTGGCGGTTGCAGAACGATCCGCGCGTCCGCGTCCACGATCGCACCAACGTCCGCTCGCTCGACGCGGAGGCGATCGGAGGGACCGTGGACCTGGTCGTCGCGGACCTGTCGTTCATCTCCCTCGCCCTCGTGCTGCCCGCGCTGCGGGCGTGCTGCCGCCCGGGCGCGGATCTGCTCCCCATGGTCAAGCCGCAGTTCGAAGTGGGCAAGGACCGCGTGGGACACGGTGGGGTCGTGCGGGATCCGGCGCTGCGCGCCGAAGCCGTCCTGGGGGTGGCGCAGGAAGCGGCGCGGTCCGGTCTGTTTACGCGCGGCGTGGTGGCGAGCCCGCTGCCCGGCCCGTCGGGCAACGTCGAGTACTTCCTGTGGCTGCAGGCGCACGGCGGAAATGTGCGGGCGGAGCCGGGCGACGGAGGGCCGGGAGAGGTACGGCCGGGAGAGGACGTGGCGTGCCCGGATGACGATGAGCTCGCCGCGATGGTCCGGCGAGCGGTGGAGGAGGGTCCACGATGACCGGTCCCGACGCCGCGCAGCCGGCGGCGCCGACGCGGGAGATCCTCCTGGTCGCGCACACCGGGCGTTCGTCGATCGCGGCGACTGCGCGGCGGGTCTCCCAGGTGCTGGCGGCGGGCGGGATCGGTTTGCGGGTGCTCGACGACGAGGCCGACCGCACCGGCCTGCGCGGCGCGGGGTCGGGGCCGGCGGGACCCCGTCCGCCGGCGCGGGTGGTCCCGCACGACCACCGTGCCGCCGTCGGGTGCGAGATGGTGATCGTCCTGGGCGGCGACGGCACGTTCCTGCGCGCCGCAGAACTGGCGTGGTACGCGGGGGCGCCGGTGCTGGGCATCAACCTGGGCCGTATCGGCTTCCTCGCCGAGGCGGAGGCCGATCATCTGGACGACGTGCTGGGCAGCGTCATCGAGGGGCACTACCGCACCGAGGACCGTATGACCCTGGACGTGCGGCTGTGCAGCGGCGATACCACCGAATCCGCGGGGTGGGCGCTCAACGAGGTGAGCATCGAGCGCGGCCGGCACGTCGGTGTGCTCGAACTGCTGCTGGAGATCGACGGCCGCCCGGTCTCGTCGTTCGGATGCGACGGCCTGCTGGTGTCCACGCCGACCGGCTCCACCGCCTATGCGTTCTCGGCGGGCGGACCGGTGGTGTGGCCGGAGCTCGAGGCCATCCTGGTGGTGCCGAACAACGCGCACGCCCTGTTCTCGCGGCCGATGGTCACCAGCCCGACCTCGGTGATCGCCGTGGAGGTCGAGCCGTCTGGCAGCGGTGCGGTGATGTACTGCGACGGTCGGCGGGCCGTGCACGTGCCGGCCGGTGCACGGCTCGAGATCGTGCACGGGCACCACCCGGTGCGGTGGGTGCGGCTGGACTCGGTGCCGTTCGCCGACCGTATGGTGCACAAGTTCGCGCTGCCGGTGCGCGGCTGGCGCGGTCGCGGAGCCTGAGCGGGGCCTCGCCGACGCGGTGCGCTGAGTCGTGGCGGCCGGCGGTCATGGTTAGGATTCGTTTGTGCTTGCGGAGATTCGGATCGACGGACTGGGGGTGATCTCTGCGGCATCGGCGTGCTTCCACCCGGGGTTCACCGCGCTGACCGGCGAGACCGGCGCCGGTAAGACGATGGTGGTCACCAGCCTGCACCTTCTGGGGGGTGCGCGTTCGGACGCGGGCCGCATCCGCGCGGGGGCCGACCGTGCCGCGGTGGAGGGGCGGTTCACCCTGGACGGCCTGCCGGAGGACGTGCGCGCCGAGGTCGCGGAGGTGCTCGACTCGGGCGCGGCGGACGCCGACGAGGACGGCAGCATCATCGCGGTGCGCACCGTCGGCAAGGACGGGCGGTCCCGCGCGCACATCGGGGGTCGGAGTGTGCCGATCGGGCTGCTGGGCCGGCTGACGGGTCAGCTGCTGGCCGTCCACGGGCAGAACGATCAGCTGCGGCTGCTGCGCCCCGAGCGCCGGCGCAGCACGCTCGACCGTTTCGGCGCGGACGCCATCGGCCCGCTGCTGGACCGGTACCGGCAGGTCCACCGGAGCTACGGGGAGGCGCGGGACGAGTTCCTCGAGCGCACCGGTCGGGCCCGGGAGATGGCGCAGGAGGCGGACCGTCTGCGGCTCGGGCTCGACGAGATCGCCGCGGTGGACCCGCAGCCTGCGGAGGACGAGACGATCGCGGCGGAGGTGCGTCGGCTCGGAGACCTCGACTCGCTGCGCGAGGCCGCGGAGTACGTGCACGCCGTCCTCAGCGGCTCCTCCGAGTTCACGGGGGACGGCGACGGCGCGGGAATCGCGGACCTGGCCTCGGGCGCGCGCTCCCGGCTGGACAACATCGACGACCCCGCGCTGCGCGGATTCGCGCCACGGCTGGATGAACTGGCGGTCCTGTCCGCAGACCTGGCGGGGGACGTGTCCGGCTATCTCGCGGACCTGCCCACGGACGGGCACATGCTCGACGAACTGCTGCAGCGTCAGTCCGCCCTCAAGACGCTCACGCGCAAATACGCGGCCGATATCGACGGTGTGCTGGAGTGGGCGCGCGATGCCGACGAGCGCCTGTCGGGGCTGGACGTGTCCGAAGGCGCGGTTGCGGAGCTGGAGAAGAAGGTCGAGACGCTGCGCGGCCGGCTCGCGGAGGCCGCCGGGGAGCTGCATCGTGCACGCGCCGCGGCCGGCACGCGGCTCGGAGACGCCGTCACCGACGAGCTGGCGGGGTTGGCGATGGGCAAGTCGCGGCTGCAGGTGCAGGTCGAGCACATCCCGGCGTCGGAGGACGATCCGTGGGCGATAGTGGTCGACGGGCAGCGGGTGCATGCGGGACCGGACGGTGCCGACGCCGTCGATCTGCTGCTGAATGCACACCCGTCGGCGGAACCGCTGCCGATCGGCAAGACCGCCTCAGGCGGCGAGCTTTCACGCGTGATGCTGGCGATCGAGGTGGTGCTCGCCGGCAAGGACGGCGGCGGAACGCTCGTGTTCGACGAGGTGGATGCCGGGGTCGGCGGCCGTGCCGCCGTGGAGATCGGGCGGCGGCTCGCCCGGCTGTCCCGCACCCACCAGGTGATCGTCGTGACGCACCTTCCCCAGGTGGCCGCCTTCGCCGATGCGCACCTGGTGATCGGCAAGGAGATCGGCGACGAGGGCGCGGAGAGCGCGGTGCGCACCCTCGATGACGAGGAGCGTGTCGTGGAATTGGCGCGCATGCTGGCCGGTCTCGAGGACACGGAGACGGGCCGCGCGCACGCCGAGGAGCTGCTCGCCACCGCCGGGGCCGCCCGGGGCGGCTGAGGTCGCCGGCCGGCTGCCACGCCGATGCCACGACTCCGGCCTGCTGCGGTGATTCCCGCTCTCCTCGGCGCGCCTCCACGGACAGCGGGTCCGCACGGGCCATCATTTCCAGCATGAAGATGCCTGCGTTGCTCTCCCGAAGCACTGACGCGCT
>CAYVJJ010000310.1:0-3637 GCA_964451655.1 uncultured Mycobacteriaceae bacterium
CGGGCTTCCGTGAAGGACACGAGGTCGTTGGGGAAGACGTCCCTCGTCTACAACGGAGGTCTGCCGTGCGCAACCTGAACCAGTTCGCTGATGCGACGACCGGCGTCGTCTACGTCCACTCGTCGCCCGCCGCGCTGTGCCCGCACATCGAGTGGGCGCTCACCGGCGTGCTCGGCAGCGCCCCGGACCTGGACTGGTCCGCGCAGCCGGCCGCGCCGGGTCTTCTGCGCGCCGAGATCGAGTGGGTAGGCCCCGTCGGCAGCGGCGCACGCCTGGCCGGGGCGCTGCGCGAGTGGTCGATGCTGCGCTTCGAGGTCACCGAGGAAGCCAGTGCAGGGGTGGACGGTGAGCGGTTCAGCCACGTTCCGGGCCTGGGCCTGTGGCGCGGCAGCACCAGCGCCAACGGCGACGTGGTGCTGGGGGAGCAGCGTCTGCGGTCGATGCTCGCCGCGGGGCCGGAGAGCCTGGCCTCGGAGCTGGAGACGGCCCTGGGCACGGCGTGGGACGACGCGCTGGAGGAGTACCGCGGCTGCGGGGCCGGCGGGCACATCACCCTGCTGGGACGCGACGTCGGCTGACACCGGGTCCCCGGGGGCCGACGGGACCGCACCGTGGGAGGGCGGGCCGCGATCCTCATGCGCGGCCTTCAGCTGCCCCCGAAGCGCAGCCGCCACGGCATGAGGGCGGATTCCCACTGCACGGCCAGCGTCATCTTCGATGCGCCTTCGGTGCGCTCCTCGAATCGGATCGGCACCTCGGCGATGCGCAGGCCGCGTCGGACCACCCGGTGGTTCATCTCCACCTGGAACGAGTACCCGTTGCTTTCGACAGTGGACAGGTCGATCGCCCGCAGCGTCTCCGCACGCCAGGCTTTGAAGCCGGCGGTCGCGTCACGCACACCCAGACGCAGGATCGTGTCGACATAGCGGTTGGCGCCGCGCGAGAGGAGCTTGCGGTGCCACGCCCACTCGTCGGCCACCGAGCCGCCGGGCACGTAGCGCGATCCCAGGACCACAGCGGCGTCCGTGCGGTCCAGCTCGGCAAGCATCGCCGGGATGGCGGAGACCGGATGCGACAAGTCCGCGTCCATCTGGATGATCACATCGGCGCCCTCGTCGAGGGCGAGCCGCATGCCGGCGATGTAGGCGCGCCCCAGACCGTCCTTCACCGACCGGTGCAGCACCCCGACGTCCAGGTCCACCGTTCCGGAGAGCTTCTCGGCCACGTGGCCGGTGCCGTCGGGGGAGTCGTCGTCCACCACCAGCAGGTGCAGGTTCGGCACCTCCAGACCTGCCAGCTCGGCGGCCAGGCGCGGCAGGTTCTCCCGCTCGTTGTAGGTGGGGACGACGACGGTGACTCTCGGAGGGATGTCCGGCACGGGGGTCCTTCGGTTGGTCGGCGCGGCGCGGCGCGCCCGGTGCGGGCAGCGGGGCATGCGGCGGTGACTCGATCGAGAGACACCGTATCCGTTGCGGGCGTGCGGCGGCGTGCGGGGCCGGTCATCCGGAAGCCGCCGAGGCGGCTTCAGAGCGGGATGTTGGTGTGCCGGCCGCGGGAGGGCGGAGCGTCGGCCAGGGCCGCGGCCAGCGTGCTGCGCGTACGCGCCGGGTCGATGAGCTCGTCGACCACGCCCAGCTCCATCGCCCTGTCCACACCGCCCGCCCGTGCGGCGTGCTCCCGGGCGAGCCGCTCGAGCAGCGCGGGACGCTCGCCGTCGGGTGCCGCCGCCAGGGTGCGGCGGTGCAGGATCTCCACCGCCGCCGTCGCCCCCATGACCGCGACCTCCGCATCGGGCCAGGCGAACACGGCCGTGGCACCCAGCGCGCGCGAGTTCATGGCTATGTAGGCGCCGCCGTAGATCTTGCGGGTCACCAGCGTGACCCGGGGGACGGACGCCTCGCCGAAGGCGTGCAGCAGCTTGGCGCCGCGCCGCACCACCCCGCCCCACTCCTGATTCACCCCGGGCAGGTAACCGGGCACGTCCACGAGGACGACGAGCGGGATGCCGAAGCTGTCGCACATCCGCACGAACCGCGCGGCCTTCTCCGCGCTCTCGGAGTTCAGGCAACCGCCCAGGCGCAGCGGGTTGTTGGCGAGCACCCCCACGGTGCGTCCGGCCAGCCGTCCGAGGCCGGTGACCATGCTGCGGGCCCACCTGCCCTGGAACTCCTCGAAGGTGCTGACGCGCGCGCCGGTGTCGGGGTCGGTCTCGGCGTCCAGCAGCGCGTCGACGAGCGGGTGCACGTCGTAGGCGCGGCGGGGCGAGTGCGGCAGCAGAGCGGCCAGGTCCGTGTCCCCGGCGGCGGCACCGGCCCGGTCGATCGCACCCGGGAGGGCGAACATGGCCACCAGCCGGCGGCCACGGCGCAGGGCATCGGCCTCATCGTCGGCGACGATGTGGCAGACGCCGGACCTGCTGTGGTGGGTGTCGGGCCCGCCGAGCGAGGCCATGTCGACCTCCTCGCCGGTCACCGACCGGACGACGTCGGGGCCGGTGACGAACACGCGCCCCTCGGGGGCCATGATGACCGCGTCGGTGAGCGCAGGCCCGTATGCGGCCCCTCCGGCGGCGAAGCCGACGACGACCGAGATCTGCGCGATGGTGCCGGAGGCGCGGATCATCGCATCGAAGACGGTGCCGACGGCGTGCAGCGCCTCGACGCCCTCGGCCAGCCGTGCGCCGCCGGAGTGCCAGATGCCGACGATCGGGACGGAGCGGGCCAGCGCCGCCTCGTAGGCGTCGACGATGCGCCGGCAACCGTCCGCCCCCATCGCCCCGCCCATGACCGTGCCGTCGGTGCAGAAGGCGACGGCGGGGGTGCCGCGGACCGTGCCGGCGGCGGCCAGCACTCCGGACCGGTCGCGGGGGTGGAGCAACTCCACGGTGTCCGCGTCGAAGAACGCCCGGAGCCGCAGCAGCGGATCACGCGGATCGGTGCGGACGTCGGTCGACGGTCCGGGTGCCAGCAGTGTCATCGCGGCTGCTCCCATGCGCTGTGAAGTGGAATTGCGGATGAACGGGGCCGGCGGGCCCTGCCGACGTATCGTGCAGGGCCCGCCGGCAGAGGGTGTCGACCGCCCCGTCAGGCGCGCCCGAAGGCGAGGGACACGTTGTGGCCCCCGAATCCGAACGAGTTGCTGATCGCGGCGTCGAACACGCCCTCGCGCGGCTTGCCGGAGACCACGTCGAGCTCGATCTCCGGGTCCTGCTCGTCCAGATTGAGCGTGGGGGGGACGATCCCCTCCCGCAGGCTCACCACGGTCAGCGCCGCCTCCAGAGCGCCGACCGCCCCGATGGAGTGGCCCAGCGCGCTCTTCGGCGCGTACACCGAAGGGTGCGGCCCGATGGCGGCGTTGATCGCCTTGGCCTCGGCGAGGTCGCCGACACTGGTCGAGGTGGCGTGCGCGTTGATGTGGGCGACGTCGGACGGGGAGATACCCGCGTACTGGACCGCCTTCGTCATCGCGCGCGCCGCTCCCGAGCCCTCCGGATCCGGCGCCACGATGTGGAATCCGTCGGAGGTCGTCCCCGCGCCGAGGACGCGGCCGTGGATGGTCGCGCCGCGGGCACGTGCGTGGTCTTCGCGCTCGAGCACCAGCATCGCCCCGCCCTCTCCGAACACGAAGCCGTCCCGGT
>CAYVJJ010000311.1:0-2299 GCA_964451655.1 uncultured Mycobacteriaceae bacterium
CCCCAGGAACAGCGCCGTGCCCGGCAGATCCATGCGGCCCAGCACCGTGCGTACGCCCGGCGATGCGCGGGGCGCGTCCGGCGGCGCCACGCGCAGCACCCACGCGCAGGTGATCACCACCATCGGGATGTTCACCCACATGATCGCCTGCCAGCCGAACGCCGCGGTGAGCACTCCGCCGAGGGTGGGCCCCAACGCCACCATCGACTGTGCGCACACGGTGAGCACCGCCAGCGCCGTACGCGTTTCGGCGGCCCGTTCTGCGGCCACCCGGCGGATGATCATCATGGCCGTCGGGTACTGCGACGCCGTGCCGACACCCTGGACCACGCGCGCCACGATCAGCCACGCCAGGCTGGGTGCCAGTGCCCCCAGCACCGACCCGGCGGCGATCGCGCCGAGCCCGCCCAGATACATCCGCCGCGGCCCGAACAGCACGCCCAGGCGGCCCGCGGCCGGCGAGACGACGGCGGTGGCGATGTAGAGTCCCGAGATCACCCAGGCGGTGCCCTCGATGGAGCCGAACTGATCGGCGATCGCGATGATCGCGACGGCGATCATCGACGAGTTCAGCGGCTGGAGCATCGAACCGGACCCCAGCCCCAGTGACAGAGGAAGCGGCACGCGGTTCGGCGCCGACGACGCGGCATCGGCCGTCGTCGGTTCCGCCGATCGTTTCCGTTCCATCACGCTCCCGGTGCACCGGTGCGGCACGTTTTCCACCCCCGCCGCATGCGTCGGTCGCGCGGCACGTGCCACGATCGTCAACTATGACGGACGACTCGCCGCGCGCTGCGGCCGCCCCGCCCCCGGACGCCCCCGGCCCGCGGCTGCCCACGCTGATCGTCATGGGCGTCTCCGGCAGCGGCAAGACCACCGTGGCCCGCATGCTCGCGGAGCGTCTGGGGCGCCCGATGCTCGAGGGTGACGACATGCACTCGCCCGAGTCGGTCACCAAGATGGGGTCCGGCACGCCGCTGACCGACGCCGACCGGTGGCCGTGGCTGCGCAGGATCCGCGGGTGGATCGTCGACGGCGCAGAGACTGGCACGCCGGGCGTGGTGGCGTGCTCCGCGCTGCGCCGCAGCTACCGCGACCTGCTGCGCGGGGACACGGTGTCCGGGGTCCCCCCGGCGGGGACCCCCGAGGGCGGGCCCGCCGCGCGCGGCACCGACGCGCCCGTCCTGTTCGTCCACCTGCACGTGGAACGAGCAGAACTGCACCGGCGCCTGACTGCGCGCGTCGGCCACTACATGAAGGCGGACATGCTCGATTCACAGCTGGACACGCTCGAGCCGCCGACGGAGGACGAACCGGCGATCACAGTGGACGCCGGCGGCCGTCCGGCGCACATCACCGACGACGTGCTGCGCCGGTTGACCGCGGGACGCTTCTGACGCCGGACGCGTCTCCGGCCTCATACCGGCTCACCAGCCGGGGACGGGCGGTTTGATCCACATGATCCTCTCCTCCGGGTGTGCGCGGGCCGTCTCGGGACGATCCGGGTGACGGTCGGCCCACTCCTGCTTCTTCGCGATCAGCTCCGCCGCCGCATCCCAGGTGGCCCGCGAGCCCGGCGGGTGGACACCGGCGGCGCGGGCGAACCGCCGCAGTGCCGCATCGTCGAGCCCCGTCAGCTCGGCACCGGAGATCCTGCGGTCCCAGGCATAGCGGGCCAGCCGCAGCGCCTTCTTCCGGCGGCGCCGCTCCGCCGCCTCGGTGTGGGCGAAGTCGGGCGCTTCCGGCGGTCCGTGACCGGACGCGCCCGGAGCCCCGCCGTCGTCGATCACCGCCTGCCCCTTCCCTCGTCGGTTGCGCCGCTTCCCGCCGGTGGCCTTCCACGATCAGCCTGCCATCGCCGCCGACAGGCCACCAGTCCTCTCCGCGCGGCCCGCTCCGGGCCACGCCGGTCCGTACAGTCGCACAGTCCGCCCGTCGCCGTACTGCGCATTCCGCGCAGTTGTCGGTGCCGCGAGGCATGGTGATGGAAACTGATGTTCGAAACCCCGGACACGGTTCCGGACGGCGCGGCGCGCTGAACCCATCAGCCCTGCACAGCCCGGCAGCCCTGCACAGCCCGGCAGCCGTACCCACCGCCCGGCCCCCATCCACCTACGGGAGTGAGTCCACATGAGCACCTGGTCCGATCGCCCTGTCTGCGCATTCGATCTGGAGACGACGGGACCTGACCCCATGTCCGCGCGCATCGTGACCGCGTGCGTCGCCATGCTCACGCCGTCCCCGATGACCTCCTCCGTTCCGCCGGATCCTGCCCCATCAGCCGATGCCCCATCAGCCG
>CAYVJJ010000311.1:2399-3620 GCA_964451655.1 uncultured Mycobacteriaceae bacterium
CCCCATCAGCCGCTTCCCCACCGGCCGCGTACGCCGCACCGCATTCGGTGCGCACGTGGCTCCTGGATCCGGGCGTCCCCATTCCCGACGGCGCATCGGCCGTCCACGGCATCAGCACCGCGCAGGCACGGAGCTGCGGTATGGATTACCGCGCCGGGTACACCGCCATCCGGTCGGCCTTGCAGGAGGCGTGGGACGCGGGGGCCGTGGTGGTGGCGTTCAACGCCTGTTTCGATCTGACGATGGTCGATGCGGAGGGGGCGCGCCTGGGATTCCCGGCGCTCGCGCCCGCATTGGTGGCGGATCCGTACGTGATCGACCGCGCGATGGACCGGTACCGCAGGGGCAAGCGCACTCTCGGTGACGTGTGCCGCCATTATGGTGTGCGGCTGGACAATTCGCACGAGGCGCAATCGGATGCCGTCGCCGCCGCCCATCTGCTCGCTGCGCTCGTGTCCGCGTACCCCGATCTGTCCGGCCTCGACATCGTCGCGGAGCAGACCCGCTGGCATGCCGAGCGCCAGAAGAGTTTCGCGGAGTACCTGACCCGCATGGGCCGCGACGCCTCCGACGTCAACGGGGAGTGGCCGATCCGCCGGACCGCGTGATCGCCGCGGGCGGTTCCCACCGCGATGAACGAGCGGGGTCAGCGCCGCCGGACGCCTGCGCCGGCCCCGGCGCAGGCAATCCGGCGTGTCGTACATCACACCTTAAAACGCTGCTGACCTGCATCTTTCTCGACTGGTCCACTCCGACAGACCGATTCGTACTGAACTGTAGTCTTTTCGCTTTTACACTGACCCGCGGATGGGACACCGGCGGCCGGTGTGCGTAGCACGCCGGCGGAGAACCACCCGGTGCCGATAACAAGGGAAAGGACGCGAATGAACTCCACGACCCGCAAGACCTCCCTCGCACGCAAGACCGCACTCGCGGTCACCTCGCTGGCCGCCGCTGGCGCGCTGATCAGCGGCTGCAGCAGCAGCGACAACCCCGTCGACTCGGCCCAGAATGCCGCCGACCAGGCCAAGGACAAGGCCGGCGACGCCGCGGACAAGGCCGGGGACGCTGCGGACAAGGCCAAGGAGAAGGCCGGGGACGCTGCGGACAAGGCCAAGGGCGCCGGCGGCGCGGAAGGCGAGAACGGTGCCGCGGCGGATGTGGGGGAGACCCAGATCCAGGGCCCGCAGGGCGAGATCACCGTCATCCAGCCGATCGCCG
>CAYVJJ010000312.1:0-3615 GCA_964451655.1 uncultured Mycobacteriaceae bacterium
GCCTGGCTGGACACCGGCACGTTCGACTCGCTGCTGGAGGCCGGGAACTTCGTGCGCACCATCGAGCAGCGCCAGGGCCTCAAGATCGGCGCGCCGGAGGAAGTGGCCTGGCGGCAGGGGTTCATCGGCGACGCGGAGCTGGAAGAGCTCGCACACGTCCAGGTGAAGTCCGGATACGGGACGTATCTGCTGGAGACACTCGCCCGGGGCAGGTGACGGGCCTGGTCGAGGGTGCCGCGTGTAGGCGCATCTCAGCTAAACCCAGCCTTGCCTTACTATGCGGGGGTGCGTCACTATAGATGCACGATCATCCGATTTATTTGCCCCTGGAGGCGCATCGTGTCCGTCAGCATCCCGCTCCCGCAACGTCCCATCGAGGATCTGCCCGGCCACTGGCTGCTGGCGCGGCTGGGCAAGCGCGTGCTGCGGCCCGGCGGCAGCGAGCTGACATCGTCGCTGCTCGCAGCAGCGCGGATCCCGGGTTCGGACGTGGTCGAGCTGGCGCCCGGCCTGGGCCGGACCGCCGGGGAGATCCTCGCATCGGATCCCCGCAGCTACACCGGTGTGGACGAGGATCCGGACGCTGTCGTCTCCACCCGCGCGAAGGTCGGCGGGCGCGGCACCGTGGTGGAGGCGCCGGCGGCTGAGACCGGTCTGGACGCAGAGAGCGCGGACCTGGTCGTCGGAGAGGCGATGCTCACCATGCAGAGCCCCCGCGGCAAGGACGCCATCGTCGCCGAGGCCCACCGGGTCCTGCGCCAGGGTGGCCGCTATGCCGTCCACGAGCTGGCGCTGGAGCCGGACACCCTCGACGACGAGCAGAAGACGGAGATCCGCAAGGCGCTGGCCCGCTCCATCAAGGTCAATGCGCGGCCGCTGACGACCAAGGAGTGGGCCGGGCTGTTCGAGTCGCACGGCTTCCGCGTCGAATCGGTGGAGCACGCGGACATGGCGCTGCTCGAAGCCAAGCGCAACCTGGAGGACGAGGGCCTGCGCGGCGTGCTGACCATCACCTGGAACCTGTTGCGCAACAAGAGTGCCCGCACCCGCGTGCTGGACATGCGCTCGGTGTTCCGCCGCTACCGGCGCAGCATGTCGGCGATCGCGTTGGTGGCCGTCAAGCAGTGAACGCTCAGTACGGTACGGACGCGGGCTACGGCGGGGGCGATAGCGGCTTCGGGGACGACGGCCACTTCATCGCCGACGACCGCGCGCCCGCGAACCCGCGGTCGCTCAATTGGCCGACGATCCTCGCATCCGCCGGGGTGGCCGCGGTGGTCTCCTCGGTGATCCTCAGCATCGGGATCGTCGGCATGCATCGCGATGACGCCGCGGCCTCCGCGGAGCCCGCGGTGGTGCGCGTGGTGACGGACTCCGGACAGGCCGCCACCCAGGACCCGGCCGCCGCGTCGGAGCCGGCCACGGCTCCGGCGGACGGGAAGAGCCCGGCCACCGCGACGCCGCCCGCCGCGGGTGCCGCGGCGGGCGGCGGCGCCGCCGCGAGTCCAAGCATCGGCGGAGGCGGGTCGCCCGCGCCGCAGGCCGCGCCCGCGCCGGACCCGCATCCGGAGGGGGCTGCGGTCGGGCCCGCTCCGCAGGAGGACGCCCGGCAGGGCGGCGCGTCGGAGGAGGGGGCGGCCCCGGACGGCGGGATCACGGCATGGTCGCCTGCGTCGACGCTGCCGGCCGACTACGCGGTGACGGCCGCGGATCCGAGCCTGGCCGACTTGAACAACATCGTCTACTTCATCACGGCCACACCGGCGTCGGACGAGGCCAAGGCGCGCAACATCGAGGCCGGCATGGGCGGCGTCATCGTGCCCAAGACCGTCTACAACCTCGGCCTTTTCCGCGCACCCCGCGGATGGAGCCGTGTGACGGGGCCGATGCAGCGCAGCGGCGACTCGATCACGGTGCAGCTGCACGCGTTCTCCGCGGGGATGCCCGGGGTGGACATGCCCATCACCTTCGTGCGGCAGGACGGCGTCTGGAAGCTGGCGTCCTCGTCGCTGTGCGCCGG
Source organism: uncultured Mycobacteriaceae bacterium (assembly GCA_964451655.1). Lineage (GTDB taxonomy): Bacteria > Actinomycetota > Actinomycetes > Mycobacteriales > Mycobacteriaceae > Tomitella. The sequence goes on from CAYVJJ010000312.1 coordinate 2,021, forward strand.
GGTGCGCACGGTGGGGCTGCCGATCTACTGCAACGCATGACCATGCGGCGCCCCGGACCGCGATCGGCCCCCGAGCCGCGCGCACGACACCTTCCCGGACGGACCCGATGATCGAGGCAAACGCACTGACCCGCAGGTTCGGCGCTCGCAAGCGGGCGACGACTCCGCTCGACGGCGTCTCGCACACCTTCCACGACGGCACACTGACGTACCTGCTGGGCCTCAACGGCACCGGCAAGTCGACGCTGCTGCGGTGCCTGGGCGGGGTCCTGGCCCCGCAGTCGGGGACCGTGGCCGTGGACGGACTGGACCTGACACGGTCGCCCGCCCCGGCGCGGAACCTCGGGCTGTTCCTGGACGTCGACGGATTCCATCCCGGCCACTCGGGGCGGCGCCACCTGCGCTGGCTCGCCGCGCAGGCGGGGGTGCCCGCCGACAGCGCCGGTGTGCTGCTGCGGCGCACCGGGCTGGAGGCGGTGGCAGACCGGCCGGTGGGCGGCTACTCGCTGGGCATGCGGCAACGTCTCGGCATAGCCTCCGCATTGATCGGCAACCCGCGCAACATCGTCCTGGACGAGCCGATGAACGGCCTCGACGTGGCGGGCGTGCTGTGGCTCCGCGGGCTGCTGCGACGGTGGGCGGAGGAGGGGCGCTGCGTCGTGGTGGCCTCGCACAATCTCGCCGAGGTCGAGGACACGGCCGACGGCGTCGTCATCCTCGAAGGCGGACACATCGCGGCCCGCGGCAGCGTCGACGAGGTCCGCGGTCCGCACGGAACGCTCGAACAGGCGTTCCTGGAGCATGTGCCGCGCGCGGCCGGCTCCTGGCGGGTCCGGGAGGCGGTATGACGGCGCCGGTGAGCGGTGACGGACACGTGCAGTGGCCGGAACGCCGGCGGCAGAGGCGTGCGCCGGTGCTGGTGCTGTCGCGTTCGGTGCGGGCGGAGGCGGTGCGCTGGGGTGGGGGCCGCGGCCTGCTGCTGCGCGCCGCGCTGCCCCTGGGGATCGTGCTGCCGATGCTGATCACCCTCGCCATCGCCACGGTCTCCGAGCGGCTGCACGGCGGCGACAGCCTCCTGCAAGTGCGCGAAGTGCCCACTTCGAACTCCGTGTACTGGCTGGTCTATCTGGGGGTGACCGTGTTCGCCGTGGTCGCCGCCTACGCCCAGGGCACGGCGGTGCGCGGCGCCGCTGCGGAGGCCGCCCGCCATGCAGCGCCGCGGCCGCTGACGGGGATGCTCGCGCGGTGGGGCCTGATGGGGGCCACGGCCGCCGGCGGGATGCTGTTGTCCGCGTTCCTGCTGATGGTGGCGCTTCCGGCCCTGTTCCCCGCGGTGTACGGAAACGTGGACGTGCTGTCTGCGGACGGCGTGCGGTTCCTGTGGGCGCTGCCGCTCTACGCGTTCCTGGCCGCGGGGATCGGCGTAGCCGTCGGCGCGCTGGTCCCGTGGCCCGCCGCCGGGGTGGCGGTGCTGACGTTGTGGGCGCTGTTCATCGAGAACGCGGTTGTGATGCTCCCCGGCGGTGGGGATCTCATCGGGTGGATGCCGTTCCTCAACGGGGTCTACGCCTCCGGGCAGGACATCGCGCTCAGCC
>CAYVJJ010000313.1:0-3608 GCA_964451655.1 uncultured Mycobacteriaceae bacterium
TTGTTGCGGTTCTTGTCGAGCTCGATGATCTTGGCCTCGATCTCGCGGCCCACGTACGGCTGCAGATCACGGACGCGGCGCATCTCCACCAGCGAGGCGGGCAGGAAGCCGCGCAGTCCGATATCGAGGATCAGGCCGCCCTTGACGACCTCGATGACGGTGCCGGTGACGGCCTCGTCCTTCTCCTTGAGCTCCTCGATGGTGCCCCAAGCGCGCTCGTACTGTGCGCGCTTCTTCGACAGGATCAGCCGGCCGTCCTTGTCCTCCTTGGTGAGGACGAGGGCCTCGACCGCGTCGCCGACCGCGACGACCTCGTTGGGATCGACATCGTGCTTGATCGACAGCTCCCGCGAGGGGATGACGCCCTCGGTCTTGTAGCCGATGTCGAGCAGGACCTCGTCACGGTCGACCTTGACGATGGTGCCCTCGACGATGTCTCCGTCGTTGAAGTACTTGATCGTCTTGTCGACTGCGGCGAGGAAGTCCTCGGCGGTGCCGATGTCGTTGACGGCGACCTGCGGCGAGGTGGAAGTAGAGGTGGGCATTGGGTGAGTAGCTCCGAAGGGGATTGTGGTTGTGTCGGCCGGCCCGCCCTGCAGTGCGGTCCGGCGCATCTGTCGGTCAATGGCATCCCGGGCATCGCCGGGACTGTCAGCTGCAGCCTTCACGCGTGTGCCCCGGACGCGCCCGCCGGAAACAAGGGAACGCCTGCTGACGGCCGTCCATGCACCCCGCCCGCCGATGGCCGGCGGCCGGTTCTGCACAAGCGCGCACACGAGGACACTCGCAACGGGCGACATTACTAGAGTTGCTTCCGTGCAGGCAAATGTGCGTTCACACGAACACGACGACGGCGACGGCGGACGCCACGACGGTGCCGAAGCGCTCCTGGGCGAAGGCCGCGTGGCGCGGGTGCAGCTGGATTCCGAAGGCAGCGAGGCGGCCAGCCGGCTGTGGTGGGACGCCGACGCCGAGGACTACCACGCGACCCACGCCGGGTTCCTCGGGGCGGACGCGGACGGGGGCGATTTCGTCTGGTGCCCTGAGGGGCTGCGCGAGTCCGACGCGCGGCTGCTCGGCCCGGCGGGCTCGCTCGCGGGGCTCCGGATCCTGGAGATCGGGTGCGGTTCTGCGCCCTGTTCGCGCTGGCTCGCCGCGCAGGGGGCCCGGCCGGTGGGGCTGGACGTGTCGATGCGGATGCTGCGCTACGGGGCGCGCGCCATCGAACGCGGTGGACCGTCCGTGCCCTTGGTGCAGGCCGGCGCCGAGCGGCTACCTCTGCACGCGGCGTCCTTCGACGCCGCGTGCTCCGCGTTCGGCGCGGTCCCGTTCGTCGCCGATTCCGCCCTCCTCATGCGCGAGGCGGCCCGGGTGCTGCGCCCGGGCGGCCGCTGGGTGTTCTCCGTCAATCATCCGATGCGGTGGGTGTTCCCCGACGATCCGGGGCCGGTCGGACTCACCGCGGCGGTGCCGTATTTCGACCGGTCCCCCTACGTGGAGGTGGACGACTCCGGGCGGCCGATCTACGTCGAGCACCACCGCACGCTCGGGGACCGGGTGCGTGAGATCGTGGCCGCCGGCCTGGTGCTCGAGGACGTCGTCGAACCGGAGTGGCCGCCGGACCTCGAGCGCGAGTGGGGCCAGTGGAGCCCGCTGCGGGGCCGGATCTTCCCCGGCACCGCGATCTTCGTGTGCCGCAAGCCACGCTGACCCGCACACCGCCGCGCACCGCCCGGAGCGCCGCGACGGATCCCGGCCGCCCGACTACAGCAGTCTCGACAGGAATGCCCGGGTGCGCTCGTGCTGCGGGTCGCCGAGCAGCCGCCGCGGCGGACCGGACTCGACCACCACTCCCCCGTCCATGAACGCCACCGTGTCCGCCACCTCACGGGCGAAGCCCATCTCGTGGGTGACCACCACCATCGTCATGCCCTCGTCGGCGAGTCTCCGCATCACACCGAGCACCTCGCCCACCAGTTCAGGGTCGAGCGCGGAGGTGGGTTCGTCGAACAGCATCAGCTTGGGCTCCATGGCGAGAGCGCGCGCGATCGCCACACGCTGCTGCTGCCCACCTGAGAGCTGGGCGGGATACGAGCCCGCCTTGTCCGCCAGTCCGACCTGCTCGAGCAGCCCCTCCGCACGCCGCACCGCCTCGTTGCGCCGCAGCCTCCTGACGAGCATCGGCGCCTCGATGACGTTCTCCAGGGCGGTGCGGTGCGGGAACAGGTTGAAGTGCTGGAACACCATGCCGATATCGCGCCGCTGCCGGGCCGCCCGGCGCGGGTGCAACTCGTAGAGGCGACCGCCGCGTTCGCTGTACCCCACCAGGTCGCCGTCCACGTAGAGCCGGCCCGCGTCGACACGCTCGAGATGGTTGATGCACCGCAGGAATGTGGACTTGCCCGAGCCCGACGGGCCGATCAGGCACAGGACCTGGCCGCGCCCGACCTCCACGGTGACGCCCTTGAGCACCTTCAGCGCCCCGAAGTTCTTGCAGACGCGGTCCGCCTGCACCATCGGCCGCGAATCCGATCGCCGATCCGAGTGTTCGGCCGCCATCAGTGCGCTCCCTCCACGGTGGTGCCCTCGACGCCCGCCTGCTCCCGCGCCAGCGCCCGGCGCTGGCGGCCGGTGAGCTCGCGCGAGGCCCCCTTGGAGAACCGTTTCTCGAGGAAATGCTGGCCCACCATCAGCACACTCGTGATCGCCAGATACCACGTGGCGGCGACGAGCAGCAGCGGGATCGGCTCGAAGATCACTCCGGCGATGTCGCGCTGGCGCCCGTACAGCTCGAGGGTGTACGGCACTGCGCTCACCAACGAGGTGGTCTTGAGCATCCCGATCAGTTCGTTGCCCGTCGGCGGGATGATCACCCGCATCGCCTGCGGGAGCACCGTGCGGCGCATGGTCTGCCACCACGTCATGCCCAGCGCGACCGACGCCTCGGTCTGCCCCTCGTCCACCGACGAGATCCCGGCCCGCACGATCTCCGCCATGTACGCCGCCTCGTTGAGAGCCAGTCCGACGACCGCGAACGTGAATGCGGCGTTGAGGTCCTGCAGGTCCACGTGCGTGAACTGGTAGACGAACGGGATGCCGATGTCGATCCTCTTGTATATGGCGGGGAACAGGCCCCAGAACACCAGCTGGACGTACACCGGGGTCCCGCGGAAGAACCACACGAACAGCCATGACGAGCTGCGCAGCACGGGGTTGGGCGAAAGCCGCATCACGGCGAGCACCACGCCGAGCACGATCGCGAGCGCCATCGACAGGACCGTCAGTTGCACGGTGTTCCACGCCGCGCGGCTGATGCGCTCGTCGAACAGGTAGCGCCCGTAGGTGCCCCAGCCGTAGGCGTCGTTGGTGGCCGCCCCGTAGACGAACAGCCCGAACAGCACCACGATGACCGTCGCCGCCGCCCAGCGTCCCGGGCGGCGCAGCGGCACCGCACGGATCGGCTCCGGCTCCGCCGCCGGCTCCTCCCCGCCTCCGCGTGCGTCGGTGTCCTCGCCCGGGGTCATTCCGTCGCCCCGTTGATCTGCGAGGTCGCGATCATTCCTGCCTCCAGTCCCCAGTCCTCGGCGATGGTGCGGTAGACCCCGGTG
>CAYVJJ010000314.1:0-3599 GCA_964451655.1 uncultured Mycobacteriaceae bacterium
GTTCGACGAGATCAGCGGGTTCAGCGGGTTCGACGGGTATGACGAGATCAGCGGCCCCGACGCCCCCGCGCCTGCGGGCGTCGCATCCGGTGCGTCGCCGTCCGACACGACCGGAGGGCCGCACCGCTGGCAGTCCCGGCTCGCGCTCGCGGCACTCCTGCCCCTGGGGTTCGCCGCGCTGGCCGCCGCCGGCCCCGGACAGACACTTCCGGGATCCTCGGCGCAGCCCGCTGAGCGCTCGATGGCGGTCCGCACGGCGGCGCAGGAGAACGCCGCGCAGCCGACGCCCGCCGGCGTGGTCGCGTCCGCGCTGCGGCCGATCGCCCCGTACCACAGCGCGCCGCCGCCCGTCCCCGGCTTCCCGCCCGGTTCCGCGGCGAACGGATCGAACCCGCCGAACCCGGCCGCCCTCGTGGGTGACGTGGTCCAGTACGCGCCCGGCCCCCTCGGCATCCCCGGCATCATGATGAACGCCTACAAGCACGCCGCGGATCTCATGGCCGAGGTCCAGCCGGGGTGCGGCCTGCCCTGGTACCTGCTGGCGGGCATCGGCAAGATCGAGTCCGGCCACGCGAGCGGCGGTGCAGCGGACTCCCAGGGCAACACGGTCACGCGGATCCTGGGGCCCGTGCTCGACGGCAGCCTCGCGGGCAACGCCGTGATCACCGACACCGACGGCGGTGCGCTCGACGGCAACTCCTCCTACGACCGCGCCGTCGGCCCGATGCAGTTCATGCCCGGCACGTGGAAGCACTACGGAGCCGACGGGAACAATGACGGCGTCGCGGACCCGAACAACGTCTACGACGCCACTTTCGCGGCGGGACGGCTCCTGTGCGCGAACGGCGCGAACCTGTCGGACCCGGCCAACACCACCGGCGCGATCCTCACCTACAACCACTCGATGGCCTACGTGAAGAACGTCCAGGCGTGGGCGCACGCCTACGCCACCGGCGCCTACCCCACCCCGTCCGAGCTGCCGCCCATCGCACCGGACGACAAGGCCATCGACGCGCCGGACGGCCCGGCGCCGGCGCCCACTCCGGAGAAGCTCCCGGATCCGCCGGCCCCCGCGCCCGGCGAGGACCAGGAGACCCTTCCGGGGACCGAGATCCCGGCCACCACGGTCGATGTTCCGGGACTGCCGCCGGTGCAGGTGCCGACGTTGCCGAAGATCGAGCTGCCGAAGATCGAGCTCCCGTGCGTGATCGACTGCCCTCCGCCGGAGCCGGCGCCCGAGCCGTCCCCCGAGCCCTCGCCGGCGCCCGCTCCGTCACCCGGGCAACCTGAGCCGTGACGGGTGCCGTCCCACGGCGCCGCCATCGCCGGACGGTGCGCTGAGAGGCGAACCCACGCTGCGGGGCGAGGGTGCCCGCGGGGGCGATGGTATTATTTCGGGTAACCATCCGTTTAAGTGTGCCCGGCCGGGTGGACAGGACGTGAGCGCCCGGCCCGGCCGGACCACCCGGTGTGCGTATCCGGCGGAATTGCCGGGTCCGCCACCGCCCGTCCTATGATCGGAAGCGATGACCGAGCTCACCGAATCCGCAGTCCGCACCGCGCTGAGCCGCGTTGACGACCCGGAGATCCGTAAACCCATCACCGAACTGGGGATGGTCCGCAACATCGATATCGGCGCCGACGGCACCATCGACGTCGGTATCTACCTCACTATCGCCGGCTGCCCCATGCGCACCGAGATCAGCGATCGGGTCACCCGCGCGGTCGCCGACGTCCCCGGGGTCGCGGCCGTCCGCGTCGAACTCGATGTGATGAGCGACGAGCAACGCAAGGAGCTGCGCCGCAGCCTGCGCGGGGACTCGGCCGAACCGGTGATCCCCTTCGCCCAGCCCGGCTCGATGACCCGCGTCTACGCCGTCGCCTCCGGCAAGGGCGGTGTGGGTAAATCCAGTGTGACGGTGAACCTGGCGGCGTCCATGGCCGCCCGCGGGCTGTCCGTCGGAGTGCTCGATGCCGACATCTACGGCCACTCGGTCCCCCGCATGCTGGGCACCCACGCGCGCCCCACGCAGGTGGAGAAGATGATCATGCCGCCGATCTCACACGATGTGCGGCTCATCTCCATCGCCATGTTCACCAACAACAACGCCCCCGTGGTGTGGCGCGGGCCCATGCTCCACCGCGCGCTGCAGCAGTTCCTCGCGGACGTGTTCTGGGGCGATCTGGATGTGCTGCTGCTCGACCTGCCACCGGGCACCGGCGACATCGCCATCTCGGTGGCGCAGTTGATCCCGGGCGCGGAGATCCTCGTGGTCACCACCCCGCAGCAGGCCGCAGCCGAGGTGGCCGAGCGCGCCGGCGCCATCGCGCTGCAGACCCGTCAGCGGATCGCCGGCGTCATCGAGAACATGTCCTGGCTCGAGCTGCCGGACGGCACCCGGATGGAGATCTTCGGCACGGGCGGCGGCACGGAGGTCGCGCAGAACCTCAGCCGCGCGGTCGGCGCCGATGTCCCGATGCTCGGCCAAGTGCCGTTGGACACGGCCGTGCGCGAGGCCGGCGACGAGGGCACCCCCATCGTCCTGTCCGGGCCGGAGACGCCCGCCGGTGCCGCCCTCAACTCGATCGCGGAGAAACTCAGTGTGCGCAAGCGCGGCCTCGCCGGGATGTCACTGGGCATCGACCCAGCCGACCGTTAGGGCGTAGGACAACCTCTCCGGGGCTCGCGGCGGCCTCCCTGCTGCGAGACCCGGCCGACGCGCCCGGCCCCGCCGGCCGGGTACCGGAAGATGGTGCTGCCCGATCAGGTGGCGTCGTCGTCGTAGGCGAGCGGCCCGGGCCGCGGCGGCGCCGGGCGCTCTTCCGGCACGGGCCCCGCCCCCGGCACGCTGCCGTTGCGGTCCCCGCCGGGCACGGACGGACCCCTGGATTCCGCAGAGCCCCCCGGCTCCTGCGCACCGCCGGCGTGCGCCGCCGATCCGTTGCCGTTGGCGCCGGGTTTGTCGAACTCGCCCGTGAAGATCGAATCGTCGCCGTCGAGCAGGTGCTTGGTGATAGCCGCCCGCGGGGTCATGCCGCGCAACTGCTGCAGCTCGGAGAGCGGCTTGCGCAGGTCCTCGAACTCGGGACCGAGTTCATCACGCAACTGGGTCTGCGCGCCGGTGGCGTAGGCACGGACCTGCTTGATCGAGCGGGCAAGCCAGGACATCGCTCCCGGGAGCCGCTCCGGACCGAGGATGACGAGCCCGGCGATCACGATGATCACCAGCTCAGCCCAACCGATGTTGCCGAACACATGCTCAGAGTACGTGGTCCGCCGCAGCGGCGCCGCAGGGACACCGGAAGTTCCGCCGCATCGGCCCTGGGCCGCCCCTGCCAGGTGCGGACGGACGGCGTCAGTCGCTCGTGGGCGTGACCTCGACGGGCACCGTGTGGCCATCGCGGACCAGGGTCACCGTGGCCGGTTCGTCCATGGGGAGCTCGTGCACCGCCACGATGAGCTCATCGGAGCCGGAGATCGTCCTGTCCCCCACCTTCACGATGACGTCGCCCTCGAGGATGCCGGCCTCCTGTGCGGGGCTGCCCGCCTTCACGTTCGCGACTTCGGCCCCGGTCACCCGGTCGTTGGACACCGTGCG
>CAYVJJ010000315.1:0-3568 GCA_964451655.1 uncultured Mycobacteriaceae bacterium
GCGATGGCCTCGAGGTGGTTGAGGTTCATCTTCCAGTTGCCGGCGATCAGCGGCGTGCGCGACATGGCTGCTCCTACCCTTCCGTGCTGTCGGCCGACGGCGTCTCGAGGACGGCCAGGCCGGGGAGCCGCTTGCCCTCGAGGTACTCGAGCGACGCGCCGCCGCCCGTCGAAATGTGGCTGAACCCGTCTTCGTCGAGCCCCAGCGTCCGGACGGCGGCGGCGGAATCGCCGCCGCCGACCACGCTGAACGCCCCGTCCGCGGTGGCCGCGATGATCGACTCGGCCACTCCCCGCGTGCCGGCGGCGAAACGGTCGAACTCGAACACGCCCATGGGCCCGTTCCAGAACACCGTTCTGGCCGCCCGCAGCACCGCCGAGAACCTCGAGACCGATTCGGGGCCGATGTCCAGCCCCATCCAGCCGTCCGGGATGCCGCCGGAGGCGACGGTCTGCGACTCCGCATCGGCCGCGAACCCGTCGGCGACGACGATGTCGCACGGCAGGTGGATGACGTCGGCGTAGCGGTCGAGCAGGTCCTTGCAGGTATCGACCATCTCCTCCTGCAGCAGCGAGGAGCCGACGGACAGCCCCTGCGCGGCGAGGAACGTGAAGCACATGCCGCCGCCGATGACCAGCGTGTCCACCGTGGGGGCCAGCGCCTCGATGACCGCCAGCTTGTCCGACACCTTCGATCCGCCGAGCACCACCGCGTTGGGCCGTCGCGCGCCCTCGCTGACCGTGCGCAGCACCTCCACCTCGGAGGACACCAGCGTGCCCGCGTAGTGCGGAAGCAGGGACGCCACGTCGTACACCGACGCCTGCTTGCGGTGCACGACCCCGAACCCGTCGGAGACGAACGCGCCGTCCTCACCGGTCAGGGCGGCCAGCTCGCGTGCCAGAGCCGCCCGCTCGGCGTCGTCCTTCGAGGTCTCGCGAGGGTCGAACCGGATGTTCTCCAGCAGCATCACATCGCCGTCGGTCAGCCCCTCCGCGCGCGCCTGCGCATCGGTGCCCACGACGTCCGACGCCGCCTGGACGTAGCGGCCGAGAGCGTCGCCGAGCGCCGAGGCGACCGGCGCGAGCGAGAGCGCGGGGTCCGCCGCGCCCTTCGGCCTGCCCAGGTGGGCCATCACGATGACCTTGGCGCCCGCGTCCGCCAGCGCGGACAGTGTGGGCACCGAGGCCTGGATGCGGCCCGCGTCGGTGATGGTGCCGCCGTCGAGGGGCACGTTGAGGTCCGAGCGCACCAGCACGGCGCGGCCCTCGACCCCCTCGTCCAGCAGGTCCTGCAGTGTCTTCGCAGTCATCGTCGCCGCAACCCCCGGGTTCAGAGCGACTTGCCGACGAGGTCGACCAGGTCCACGATCCGGTTCGAGTAGCCCCACTCGTTGTCGTACCAGCTGACGACCTTGATCTGATCGTCGATGACCTTGGTGAGCGGCGCGTCGTAGATGCTCGAGTGGGGATCGGTGACGATGTCCGACGAGACGATCGGGTCATGGCTGACCTTCAGCACGCCCTTCATGGGGCCGTCGGCTGCGGCCTGCATCGCGGCGTCGACCTCCTCGATGCTCGCCTTGGTCCGCACGTTGACGGTGAGGTCGGTGACCGAGCCGGTGGGGATCGGCACGCGCAGGGCATAGCCGTCGAGCTTGCCCTGCAGCTGCGGCAGCACCAGTCCGATGGCCTTCGCAGCACCGGTGCCGGTGGGCACCACGTTCACGCCGGCCGCGCGCGCACGGCGCAGGTCCTTGTGCGGTCCGTCCTGCAGGTTCTGGTCCGCGGTGTAGGCGTGGACGGTGGTCATCAGACCCTTCTCGATGCCGAACGCGTCGTCGAGGACCTTCGCGATGGGGCCGAGGCAGTTGGTGGTGCACGAGGCGTTGGAGACCACCGTCTGCGACCCGTCGTACTTGTCCTCGTTGACGCCCATGACGACGGTGAGGTCCTCGCCCTTGGCGGGCGCGGAGATGATGACCTTCTTGGGGCCGCTCTGCAGGTGGCCGCGGGCCTTCTCCGCATCGGTGAAGATGCCGGTGGACTCGACCACCACGTCCACGTCCAGGTCGCCCCACGGGATCGCGGCGGGGCCCTCCTTGATGGCGAAGGCCTTGATGCGCCGGGTGCCCACGACGATCTCGTCGCCCTCGAGCGCGACCGGCTCCGGGAAGCGGCCGAGGATCGTGTCGTACTTGAGCAGGTGGGTGAGCACGGCGGGGTCGGTGAGATCGTTGACCGCCACCACCTCGATGTCGGTCTCGCCCTTCGCGCGCTGGGCCTCGACGGCGCGGAAGAAGTTGCGGCCGATGCGGCCGAATCCGTTGATGCCTACCCGGACAGTCACAGTTCGCTCCTTAAGTAGCCGTGTCGGGCGCCGTCGGCGGCCCTGCGGCCGTGTTCTTCATCGGTCGGTCTACGGGGTTCCTCCGCGCCGCCGAGCGCGGAGGCGGTTCCATGCGGTCCCACGTTCCATGCGGCTTCATGCAGCCTAGTCGGTCCGCGGGCGCGCACCCATTCCACCATGAGGTCCCACTCACGCCTCATCGAGCAGTTCCGGAGTCACTGCGGACTCGGTGTCCGGGATCCCCAGTTGCGCGGCTTTGCGGTCCGCCATCGACAGCAGACGGCGGATGCGGCCGGCGACGGCGTCCTTGGTCATCTCCGGCTGCGCCAGCTGACCGAGTTCCTCCAGCGAGGACTGGCGGTGTTTGATGCGCAGCTCCCCCGCTTCGGCCAGGTGCGCCGGCACCTCGTCGCCCAGGATCTCCAGCGCCCGCGTCACCCGTGCCGCCGCGGCCACGGCGGCGCGCGCGGAGCGGCGCAGGTTGGCGTCGTCGAAATTGGCCAGCCGGTTGGCGGTGGCGCGCACCTCCCGGCGCATCCGGCGCTCCTCCCACACCGCCCGGACCTCGTTGACGCCCATCCGGGTCAGGAGGATGCCGATGGCCTCGCCGTCGCGGACCACCACGCGGTCCGCGCCGCGCACCTCGCGCGCCTTCGCCGACACGCCCAGGCGGCGGGCGGCGCCGACCAGGGCGAGCGCGGCCTCGGGGCCGGGAGCCCCCACCTCCAGCGCCGACGACCGGCCGGGCTCGGTCAGCGACCCGTGCGCCAGGAAGGCGCCGCGCCAGGCGGCTTCCGCGTCGATCACGCTGCCCCCCACCACCTGCGGCGGCAGTCCGCGCACCGGACGGCCGCGGTTGTCCAGCAGTCCGGTCTGCCGCGCCAGGCCCTCGCCGTCCCGCGCCACCCGCACGACGTACCGGCTGGATTTGTGGAGCCCGCCCGGGCCGAGCACGTGCACGTCGCTCGAGTAGCCGAACAGGTCGTGGATGTCGTGGCGGAGTCGACGTGCCGTGGCGCCCAGGTCGACCTCGGCCTCCACGACCACCTTGCCGCCGACGATGTGCAGCCCGCCGGCGAACCGCAGCAGTGAGGCGACCTCGGCGCGCCGCGCACTGGTGTGCGTCACCGCCACCCGCGCAAGCTCATCCTTCACATCCGCTGTCATCGCCACGACGCGTCACTCCCCTTCCGTACCTGCAGCGTGCCGGTCCGGGCCGGTG
>CAYVJJ010000316.1:0-3549 GCA_964451655.1 uncultured Mycobacteriaceae bacterium
GCGATCAGCACGGGGATGAGCCAGGTGCCGAACACCCAGAAGATCACCGACGTGCCCGCGGCGAGTTCGCGTGTGGCGCGCACCATCGGGGCGGCGTTGTCGCCGATCAGCACCACCTTCGATCCGGCCAGCACCGTGATGGCAGTGGCGCCCATCGAAATCCAGTACGCCGGCACCGCGTCCTCGGGGCCGAGGGCGTAGAGCATCAGGCGCGCGGCCACCAGCATGGCCACACCCGCGTAGAGCACGCAGCCGACCGCCCAGGAGAAGACGGCCAGAATGCCGAGTTCGTCCTTGAAGGTGTCCACCGTGGGCTCGAAGGTGGCCGCCAGCACCGCGACGGATTGGCTGGCCACCACCCAGATGAACCAGGTCCCGTTGGCGCCGGGGAGGGTGGGGCGGTGCGAGGGGTGCAGCACGGCGGTCCACGGGACGATGTAACCGAGCAGCACCCAGCTGACGCCGGTGATGACCAGCATCGCGACGGCGAGCCCGCGCTGGCCCTCGTTCAGCAGGACCGTGCCGAGGACGCCTGTGCCCGCGGTGAAGGTGAAGTAGCCGAACCCGCGGCGCGGATCGCGGAAGTCCCTGCGGATGGCGGTGCGGTGGCGCGCGATGCGGACCAGCGTCAGGACGGTGAGCAGCACCCAGGAGACCCCGCAGATCGCGGCCATCAGGTGCGACAGCACGTGCAGGTCGCGCAGCTCGACGGCCACCGAGATGATGCCGGTGGCCATGGTCAGGGCGAAGTAGCCGGGGTTGAGGGTGGAGATCGCGGAATCGACGCGCCGCAGGAGAACTCCCGGGACGCCGGCCGCGTGGTGCGGGGCCGGCGTCTCCGCGGGGGCTGCGGGTTCCGCCGTACTCGGAGGGTCGGCGTCAGCGGACGGCTCGGGACGGATCATGGCGTGGGCGCGGCCTCCGTCAGCCCTTGGCGACCGTCAGCAGGAACGCCGAGTCCTCGAGGGCCCGCACACTGTGCCGGGCCGGCGGGACCACGAGCAGATCGCCTGTGCGGCCCTCCCACGAGTCCTCCGCGGTGTCGAGCACGATGCGGCCGGACAGTACTTGCACGGTCGCTTCGCCGGGGCTGGCGTGCTCACCCAGCTCGCCGTCCGCCGCGATGACGACCAGCGTCTGGCGCAGCGTCTTCTCGTGGCCGCCGAACACCGTCGACGAGGCGATCCTGCGCTCGCCGCCCGAGGCTTTGGCGCGCAGCTCACGTGCGAGTGCATCCAGCGACATCTTGTTCATGCGGCTCATTGTGTCATCCCCGGGGCGCGCTCGGGCGGGGCTTGCGTCACACGCGCCGCGTGGGCGCCCGCCGCTGATCACGGCGGGCTCCCGCGGGTGCAGCGGGCCGGGATCCGCTGCGGGACCGGCGGTGCGGCGTCGTGCGCCTCAGGAGTTCAACAACTGTCGCAGCACGTACTGGAGGATCCCGCCGTGCCGGTAGTAGGCGGCCTCGGCCGGGGTGTCGATGCGGACCGTGGCCGTGAACTCCGTGTCACCGGCACGGACCGTGACGGTGGAAGGGAAGTCTCCGCTGTCCGCCCCGGCGATGCCGGAGATCGAGAACTCCTCCTCGCCGGTCAGCCCGAGGCTCGCGATCGACTCGCCCTCGGGGAACTCCAGCGGCAGCACGCCCATGCCGATGAGGTTGGACCGGTGGATGCGCTCGAAGGACTGCGCGATCACCGCGCGCACCCCCAGCAGCAGCGTCCCCTTGGCGGCCCAGTCACGGGACGAGCCGGAGCCGTATTCGGCACCGGCGATCACCACGAGCGGCGTGCCGTCGGCCTGGTACCTCTGTGCGGCGTCGAAGATGCTCATCTGCTCGCCGGTGGGCAGGTAGCGGGTTTCGCCGCCCTCCACGCCCGGCACCAGCTCGTTGCGCAGGCGGATGTTGGCGAAGGTGCCCCGGATCATCACCTCGTGGTTGCCGCGCCGCGACCCGTACGAGTTGAACGAGCGCGGCTCGACGCCGCGGTCCTGCAGGTACCGGCCGGCCGGACCGTCGCGCCGGATCGCCCCGGCCGGCGAGATGTGGTCGGTGGTGACCGAGTCGCCGAGCTTCGCCAGCACGCGGGCGCCGGTGATGTCGGAGACGGGCTCCGGTTCGCGGGTCATCCCGTCGAAGTACGGAGGCCGGCGCACGTACGTCGACTCGTCCTTCCACTCGAACACCTCGCTGGTGGCCTCCGGCAGGCTCTTCCAGTTGTCGTCGCCCGCGTACACGTCCGAGTACCCCTCGGTGAACATGTCCGCCTCGATCGAATCGGCGATGACCTTCTCCACCTCGGCCTCGTCGGGCCAGATGTCCTTGAGGTACACCGGATCGCCGTCCTGATCCTTCCCGAGCGGGTCGGAGGTCAGGTCGACGAGCATGCTGCCGGCGAGAGCGTAGGCCACCACCAGCGGCGGCGAGGCGAGGAAGTTCATCCGCGACTGCGGATGGATGCGGCCCTCGAAGTTGCGGTTGCCCGAGAGCACCGCCGCCACATTGAGGTCCGCACTGTCGACCGCGTCGGCGATGGGCCCCAGCAGCGGACCGGAGTTGCCGATGCAGGTGGTGCAGCCGTAACCGACCAGGTTGAACCCGAGCTTGTCCAGGTACGGCGTGAGCCCCGAACGCTCCAGGTAATCGGTGACCACGCGCGACCCGGGGGCCAGCGTCGTCTTCACCCACGGCTTGCTGCTCAGGCCCCGTTCGACCGCCTTCTTGGCCAGCAGCGCGGCGCCCACCATCACCGACGGGTTCGACGTGTTGGTGCACGAGGTGATCGCCGCGATGATCACGTGGCCGTTGTCCACATCGAACCGGGTGCCGTCGGGCATCGTCACCGCGGTGGGGGTGGACGGATAGTCGGGGGCGGGTCCGTCGACGTCGATCTCCACCGGCGGCTCCACGTTGTGGTCCTCGACGATGGCGACCGGGTCGGAGGCCGGGAACGACTCGTAGGAGGCCTCGTCCAGGCCCACTTTCTGCACCGCGTCGATCACCTTCGCGGTGTCCTCGCCGTGCAGCAGCTGCTTCACGGCGCGCTTGGAGTGGGTGAGCGGGATGCGGTCCTGAGGGCGCTTGGGCCCGGCGATCGACGGCCGGATGGTGGACAGATCCAACTCCACCTTGCGGCTGAACTCCGGTTCGTGGTCGGGATCGTGCCACATCCCCTGCATCTTGGCGTACGCCTCGACGAGCTTGATGCGCCACTCCGGCCGACCGGTCAGGCGCATGTAGTCGAGGGTCACCTGGTCGATCGGGAAGATCGAGATGGTCGAGCCGTACTCCGGGCTCATGTTGCCCAGCGTGGCGCGGTTCGCCAGCGGGATGTTCGCGACGCCGGGCCCGTAGAACTCGACGAATTTACCCACCACGCCCGTCTTGCGCAGCAGTTCGGCGACGGTGAGGACCACGTCGGTGGCGGTGGTGCCCGGCTGCAGTTCACCGGTCAGCTTGAGCCCCACCACCTGCGGGATGAGCATGGACATCGGCTGGCCGAGCATGGCGGCCTCCGCCTCGATGCCGCCGACGCCCCAGCCGACGAC
>CAYVJJ010000317.1:0-3541 GCA_964451655.1 uncultured Mycobacteriaceae bacterium
CGTGCGCACCGCCCTCATCCGTGACAGTCATCGCACGTCAGCCTACCTTCGCCGGCTCTCCGGCGGCGGCCCGCTGCAGGTCCGCCAGCTCGTCTTCACGCTCGATGGTCTCCCGCAGCGGAACCTCCTTGATGAAGACCACGGCCGCGAAGGCGAGTACCGCGAAGGGGATCGCGAACAGGAACACCTGGGCCACGCCGAGCCCGTAGGCGTTCTCGTAGACGGGCCGCAGCACGTCGCCGAGCCGTGTGACATCGGGGATCTGTTCGGAGTCCATGCGCATCATGGCCCGGCCCACTGCGGGGTCCGAGTGCGCGGACGCCGTCAGGGAGGCGGCGACCTTGTGGCCCAGCGCGGTGCCCAGAGCGGAGACGCCGATCGCTCCGCCCATGGTGCGCATGAACGACGCGAGGGAGCTCGCGGCGCCGATGTCCTTCTGTGCGGCGTTGTTCTGCACCGCCAGCACCAGGTTCTGGTTGAGGCAGCCGACGCCGATGCCGAGCACCGACATGTACGCGCCCACCACGATGATCGGCGTCGTGTAGGTGATGGTGCTGAGCAGGACCACGCCCGCCACCAGCAATACCCCGCCCAGCAGCAGGAACCGCTTCCACTTGCCCCTGGCGGCGATGAGCCGGCCGGACACCAGCGAGGACACCAGCACGCCGCACACCAGGAACAGGGTCATCAGCCCGGCCTTCGTGGGGCTCATGCCGCGCGCGAGCTGGAAGTACTGGGTCAGGAACACGGTGCCGCCGAACATCGCGACGCCCACCATCACCGAGGCGAACACGGCGAGGCTGGTGGTGCGGTCGCGGAACAGGTGCAGCGGGATGATCGGCTCGCGCACGCGGGTCTCCGCGAACACGAACAGCCCCAGCAGCGCGATGCCGCCGACGAGCATGGCGATGCTGACGGCCGACCCCCACTCGAACTGGCTGCCGCCGAGCGACACCCAGATCAGCAGCACCGAGACCCCCGCGGTGATGAGCGTGGCGCCCGCGTAGTCGATGGACACGTCGCGCTTCACCGTGGGCAGGTGCAGGGTCTTCTGCAGCACGACGAAGGCGACGACCGCGAACGGGACGCCCACGTAGAAGCACCAGCGCCAGGCGTCGCCGGACATGAACCCGGGCAGCGCGTCGCCCAGGGCGGTGGCGTCCACCAGCAGCCCGCCCAGCAGCGGCCCGCTCACGGTGGCCACCGCGAACACGGCACCCAGGTAGCCGAAGTACTTGCCGCGGTCGCGGGGCGTGATCATGCTGGCGATGACGATCTGCACCAGCGCGGACAGGCCGCCCATGCCGATGCCCTGGATGAGCCGGGCCACGATGAGCAGGCCGATGCCGTCGGCCAGGCCGGCCACCATCGAGCCCACCACGTAGATGAGCAGGGCCAGCTGGGTGAGGGCCTTCTTGCTGAACAGGTCCGCGAACTTGCCCCACACCGGGGTCGTCGCGGTCATCGTCAGCAGGG
Organism: uncultured Mycobacteriaceae bacterium; assembly: GCA_964451655.1. Taxonomy (GTDB): domain Bacteria; phylum Actinomycetota; class Actinomycetes; order Mycobacteriales; family Mycobacteriaceae; genus Tomitella. Next base: position 1,477 of record CAYVJJ010000317.1, read on the forward strand.
ATGCGACGACCACCCAGGTGTAGCCGGCCTCGCTGCCGCCGAGGTCCGCGACGATACGGGGCAGTGCCGTGGACACGACCGTGGACGAGAGCATCGCGACGAACATGGCCATGAGCAGGCCGGACAGCGCCAGCAGGACGGCGCGGTGGGTCATCGGAGCGGTGCCGACGCCCGGCGCGCCGGGGGCGTCGCCGCCGCGGGGGTTCTCCCCGGCGGAGGATTCGGTGGCACGAGCCATAGGGGTTCCTGACTGCGATAAGCGCGGGCGGACCGCCCGCGCGAAGGGTTTCGGTGAGTCCGCCGGCCGTGGCCCGGCGGACGTCAATCAGTTGCTTTGATCAACCATACAATATGGTTGTGTCATACAACTATCCGTTGGGTCGTGAAATGCGTCACCGCGGGCGGCCATGACGGCCGCCCGCGGTGCGGGAGTGGGTCTCCGGTTCAGGCGGAGGCCGACGCCTTCTCGTGCTCGGGTACCTCGCCGGGGATCTCGGTGCCGCGGATGGAGCAGCCCGCGGTCTCCCGCAGGAAGTACACCGCGACCATGCCGACGACGCACGCGATCATCATGTACAGCGCGGGGAACAGGTCCCAGCCGGTGGCGCGGATCAGCGCGTCGTTGATGGGCGGGGCCGTGCCGCCGAACGCCGCCGTGGCGACGTTGTAGCTCAGCGCGAACCCGGCGTAGCGCACATGGGTGGGGAACATCGCCGGGAACGTCGCGGAGATCGTGGCCAGCTGCGGCAGGTACAGCAGTCCCAGGACCGCGAAGCCCAGCAGCGCCCAGCCGAAGCCCTGCCCCATCAGCCAGTACATGGGGATGGCCAGGATGAACAGGCCGATCAGCGACCACCGCCACATCGGCTTGCGGCCCGTCGAGTCCGACCAACGGCCCATGAAGGGGATGACCAGCATCATCACCAGCTCGCCGATGAGGACCAGCAGCGTCGTCGAGTCCTCGGACATGCCGATGCTCTTCTCGAGGTATGTCGGCTGGTAGGTCAGCAGCGTGTACTGCACGACGTTCAACGCCACGACCATCCCGAACATGGTGAAGATGGGTCCGCGGTAGTCGCGCAGCAGGTCGATGAAGCGCTGCCAGGCGGAGCCCTCCATCTCTTCGGACTCGCTGCTCTCCGCCTCGGTGAACACCGGCGTGTCCGACATCTTCGTCCGCAGGTACCAGCCGACCAGGCCCAGCGGGGCGGCGATGAGGAACGGGATGCGCCAGCCCCAGTCGCCCATCGCGGCCTCGCTCATCGAATGCTGGCAGATCAGCACCACGGCCGCGCCCATGACGAAGCCGGACAGGGTGCCGAACTCCAGGAAACTGCCGTACTTGCCGCGGTGCTTGTCCGGTGAGTACTCGGCCATGAAGGTCGCGGCACCGCCGTATTCGCCGCCGGTGGAGAAGCCCTGGATGACGCGCAGCAGGATCAGCAGGATCGGCGCCGCGACGCCGATGCTCGCGTGCGAGGGGATGAAGGCGATCAGCAGGGTCGCCGCCGACATCAGCAGGATCGTCGCGGCCAGCACGGCCTTGCGGCCGATGCGGTCGCCGATCGGCCCCCACACCATGCCGCCGACCGGGCGCAGGATGAACGAGATGGCGAAGGTGAGCATGGTCGACAGCGTCGACAGGTCACCGGGGAAGAAGGCGTCGCCGATGTAGGTGGCCGTGGCGGCGAACACGCCGTAGTCGTACCACTCCGTCGCGTTGCCGATGGCCGACGCGGCGATCACCCGCCGCAGCAGTCGGCGCCCTTCCGGCGTCTCCGGGTCGGGGGTGCCGGTGACCTCCTCCGTCGCCACGACTCCGCCCTCGGGGCCGCCGCCCTCCGCACCGCCGGAGGGCGGCTCGCCGGCGGGCTGTGCGGCCTTCCGCGGTTCGGCTCCGTCAGGGTCCTCGGACGGCAGGCCTGCGTCCGTACGCATAGGTCCTCCTCCGCCGATGTCCGTCGCGCGGTCCGGCTGCGCGGCGCGAGTTCGATCGGCGTTTCACGTGCCGCGCCCAGTCCTGCTGGGCCGATCGCCGGCGGGTCCTGTCCATTGCGTTGCCGGC
>CAYVJJ010000318.1:0-3540 GCA_964451655.1 uncultured Mycobacteriaceae bacterium
AGAGAGGACATCCGTCGGTGAACCGCGTGCTGATCGTGGAGGACGAACCGTCGCTTGCCGAGCCGCTCGCCTTCCTCCTGCGTAAGGAGGGTTTCGAGGTGGACGTGTGCGTGGACGGGCCCTCCGCGCTGGACTCGTTCGACCGTGAAGGGGCGGACATCGTCCTGCTCGACCTGATGTTGCCGGGGATGAGCGGCAACGACGTGTGCAAGCAGTTGCGCGCCAAGTCGTCGGTGCCGGTGATCATGGTGACCGCCCGTGACAGTGAGATCGACAAGGTGGTGGGCCTGGAGATCGGCGCCGACGACTACGTGACCAAGCCGTACTCGGCGCGCGAGCTGATCGCCCGCATCCGCGCCGTGCTGCGCCGGGGCACCGAGCCCGGGGTCGAGGAGGAGCGTTTCGATGACGCAACGCTCACCGCCGGTCCCATTTCGATGGACGTGGAGCGCCACGTGGTGACGGTGGACGGACAGGAGATCACCCCGCCGCTCAAGGAGTTCGAGCTGCTCGAGTACCTGCTGCGCAATGCGGGGCGCGTGCTGACCCGGCAACAACTGATCGAGCGCGTGTGGGGCGCGGATTACGTGGGGGACACCAAGACCCTCGACGTCCACGTCAAGCGCCTGCGCGCCAAGATCGAGCAGGATCCCGGCAAGCCCAAGCATCTGGTCACCGTGCGCGGACTCGGCTACAAGCTCGAGGAGTGAGCGGGGCCGAGCGGTCGGCCGGTGCCGCGAACCGGCAGGACCTCCACTGCCGCTTCGCCCGTGTACCGCCATTTCGTCCGCCGGCGGAGGACGCATTCCCGACCGTCCGCCTATTTCGCCGGAAAATGGAGACGACCGTGTCCCCGCAATCGATCGGATCACGGGGATACGGCCGTCTCTGAAGGGGAAGCCTTATCCGGCGCTGCCGGTGCCGAGGCCCAGCCCGATGTTCCCGAGGCTGCTGGTGATGTCCAGGTTCAGCCCTGCACCCGGAGCGGGCGCGGTGGAACCGGATGACCCGGCGACGATGTTGCCGATGCTGCCGGCCACGCTGCCCGGCGGCAGTTCGATGACGGGCAGCTGCGGAACGGTGAAGCCCTGCGGCAGGTCCACGGTGACCCACGTCGGGTGGCCGTTGATGGTGGCCACGTAGTGCATCTGATGCGGCTCGTGGCCCCATCCCTCCTGGTAGCAGGTGCGATAGATGCCCTGCTGGTCGATCTTGCAGCCGATCGCGGTCGCGGTGCCGTAAGCCGGGCTGACGATCACGGGGTTGGGTCCCGGGTTGAATGCACCGGGCGCATCATAGGAGACGAAATCGGCCGTCACGTCCTCGTAGCCGGCTGCGACCGCGCCCGCGCCGGTCGCGAGGCCCAGTGCCATTCCTCCGGCGGCCGCCGTCGCCGCTGCGGCCGCCGCAGTCTTCTTCAGGATCTTCTTCATCGTCCGTCGCCCTTTCGTCCATGTAACGGTCCCGGCCCCTGAATCGATTAAATGCGTTCTGTGCGCAACGTTCGGGAACCGTTCAAGCTGTCACTCACACGGCTCATCGGGACGATCGGACGCAGTGTTACCAATCACGTGAAATCTGTGGAACCGGTTCCAGGCGGCGATATCGGAATCGGCGGTGCACTGATAAACGAACGGCGGCGAGGTCGGTTGCCGCGGCAGACGGGTCACTCCGCGCTGCCGCGTCCGCCCTCACTGCGCGCGGTCGCCGGATGCACCGCGACGAGACCCAGCTCCGCCCGCTGCGCGCACAGGCGCGCGAGCTCCTCATAGGCCGCGGCGCCGAGCAGTTCGGTGAGCTCCGGGGCGTAGGACTGCCACACGGCGCGCGAGCCGATGTGTGCTGCCGGGTCTCCGGTGCAGTACCAGTCCAGGTCGGCCCCGCCGGGGCCCCACCCGCGGCGGTCGTACTCGCCGATGGTGCTGACCAGGATCTGCTCGCCGTCCGGGCGCTCCACCCAGTCCTGCGTGCGCCGCACCGGCAGCTGCCAGCACACGTCCGGCTTGACCTCCATCGGCAGCCGGCCGGTGCGCAGAGCCATCCGGTGCAGCGCGCAGCCCGTGCCGCCGGCGAACCCGGGGCGGTTGAGGAAGATGCACGCGCCGTCGTACCGGCGGGTGCGGAGGGCAGGCTCGTCGTCGACCTCGTCCTCTTCCAGGTATCCCTCGGGGCCCAGGCCCTCGTCGCGCAGTTGCCAATCCTGCGCGGTGAGACCCTGGACCGACGCGTCGAGGCGGGTGCGGTCGTCCTCGTCGCTGAGGAACGCGCCGTGTGAGCAGCAGCCGTCGTCCGGACGGTCCGCCAGGATGCCGCGGCACGCGGGGGTGCCGAAGACGCACGTCCACCGCGACAACAGCCAGGTCATGTCCGCGCGGACCAGGTGGTCCGGGTCCGCGGGGTCGGTGAACTCCACCCACTCGCGCGGGAAATCCGGATCCACCTCCACCGCGCGCGCAGCCTGGCCCTCCCGGGTTCGTCGTCCGTGCTTCACAGCCCCCCACCGTAGACCCGCTAGGTTGGTCGGTGTGCGACTCGGAGTACTCGACGTAGGCAGCAACACCGTCCACCTGGTGGTGGTGGACGCGCACCGCGGTGGACACCCCACGCCGATGAGCTCGTCCAAGGTGGCCCTGCGGTTGTCGGAACGGATGACCGACGACGGGCGGCTGCACCCGGACGTGGCCGACGATCTGATCGCCGCCGTCACCGAGTTCTCCGGCATCGCCCGCTCGTCCGGATGCGGTGAGATGATGTCGTTCGCCACCTCCGCAGTGCGCGATGCCGTCAACTCCGAGGAGGTCCTGCGCCGGGTCCGCGAGGCCACCGGTGTCGAGTTGAGCGTGCTCGGAGGTGTGGACGAGGCCCGGCTGACGTTCCTGGCCGTACGGCGGTGGTACGGCTGGAGCGCGGGCCGCATCCTGAACTTCGACATCGGAGGCGGATCGCTGGAACTGTGCAACGGCGTCGACGAGGACCCGGACGTCGCGTTCTCGCTGCAGATGGGTGCGGGGCGTCTCACACGAGACTGGTTCCACAGTGACCCGCCGGGGAAGCGGAGCGTGGCGGCGCTGCGCGACTGGCTCGACGCGGAGCTCACGGAACCCGCGAAGTCGCTGCGTGCGGCGGGTAAACCGGACTTGTGCGTAGGCACCTCCAAGACCTTCCGCACGCTGGCGCGGCTCACGGGTGCGGCCCCCTCCAGCGCCGGCCCCCGAGTCAAGCGCACACTGACCGCCAGCGGACTTCGGCAGCTGATCGCATTTATTTCTAGGATGACTGCGTCGGACCGCGCGGAACTCGAGGGCGTCAGCGCCGACAGGTCGCCGCAACTGGTGGCCGGGGCGCTCGTCGCGGAGGCGAGCATGCGCGCGCTGTCCGTCGAACAGATACAGATATGTCCATGGGCGTTGCGTGAGGGACTGATCCTGCGCCGGCTCGATACCGAGATGGGTGGCGAACTGTTGGTGGGTGCACGATGAGCGAGTCGAACAGTCGGCCGGTGACCGTTGCCGAGCTGCTCGCCCGCAACGGCAGCAGCGG
>CAYVJJ010000319.1:0-1795 GCA_964451655.1 uncultured Mycobacteriaceae bacterium
GTCGCGGGAGAGCTCCTCGAGCATCGGCACGGTCATCGGGACGAACACCCTCATGGGCACTACTCCAGTCGGTCGGTTACAGCGATTCCAGCAGCTCGTCGAGCGCCTCGCGCACCAGCCCGGGGAACGCCTCGACGTCGGGGACGGCGTCCCGGTCCGCGGCGAACCCGAAGAACAGGATGCCGTCGTACGAGGAGATGCCGATGCTCAGCGCCTGCCCCGGCACCAGCGGCAGCACCGGGTACATCGCCTGCATCCGCGCGCCGGCGAAGTACATCGGCGACTGCGGGCCCGGCGCGTTGGCGACCACCGTGTGGAAGGCGCGCCGCGAGATCGAACCGGTCATCCGGGCGCCCATCGCGTGCAGGGTGGGCGGGGTGGCGCCCGAGAGCCGCATCAGGTTGCGGGCCGCCACTGCGCGCGACGCCCCGGGCCGGACGGTCATCGCGTGCGATATCTGCGAGAGCCGCACTACAGGGTTCGGCTCTCCCACCGGCAGATCGACCAGCGCCAGCTCCACGGTGGTCGCGCCGTAGGTGGGCCCCACCGGGTAGCGGTCGGGGGACGGCGCCTGCCCGCCGACGGCCGGTGGCGCCCCCGGCGCCCCGCGGTCCCCCGGATACACCGACAGCGGCACCAGCGCGCGCACCGTCGTGGACCCGCTCACCGGGTGCCCCCGGGAGATGAGCCAACTGCGCAGGACGCCGGAGACCGTCGCCAACGCGACGTCGTTGATGGTCCCGCCGTAGCGCGAACGGATCTTCTTGAAATGCGCCAACTCGGCGTGGGCGACACCGAAGCGCCGCGACGCCGACCCTCCGGCACTCAGGGCGCCGACAGGCCCCACCGCGGTGGCGCCGCGGACTATCGAGGCGAAGTCGGCCACGGTGCGCCCCGCCTTTCCCGCCACGGCGATCACGTCGCCGAACGCGTACTTGACCAGGTCCACACCCGCCTCCGGCCGCGACACCACTCCCGCGAGGCCGTCGACGATCAGGCCCAGAGCCCCAGGCTCCGGCCGCGGCATCCACAGCTCCTCCGCCGGGGCGCCGTCCTGCGGGGAGCAGTCCAGGATCACCTGCCCGATGTCGTGGGCGCCGCTGCCCGGGTCGACGACGGCGCGGTGGGATTTGGTGAACACGGCGAAGCGGCCGCCCTCGAGCCCCTCGATCAGGTACAGCTCCCACAGCGGGCGCGAAAGGTCCAGGGGCCGCGATGCCAACCGCGCCAGCAGGTCGTTGAGCTGGCGCTGCGTCCCCGGGCCGGGCAGAGCCGAGCGCCGCACGTGGTAGGTGATGTCGAAGTCCGCGTCGTCGACCCACACCGGCCGCATCAGCCCGCCCGCCACCTCACGGACCCGCTGCCGGTACCGGGGGATCTGCCGCAGCCGCCCCTCGACCAGCTCCAGCAGATCCTCGTAGGACAGACGCTGCTCGGGAGGATCGAACACCGCCATCGTGCACAGGTGCGAGGGGCCGGCCGCATCCTCCACGTGGAAGAACGCCGCGTCCTGGCTGCTCAGGCGTGTCACCATCTGCGCTCGTTCTCCGCCTTCCCCGCCACGATCGACCGTCCCCCATCATCGCCGCACAGCCCTCCCGTGCGCCTGCCCACCACCCTCGGTGGTGGCCGCAGCCACATTCTGCCATGATGGTTTTCGTCCGCGCCTCCCCCGCGGACTCGGCATCACGTACACCGCAGGGGCGGGCTCATCCGCCTGCCCGAGTCGAGTCAGGGGGATCCATGGCGCGGACCGCGCTTTCCGATACTGCTGCGCTTTCCGATACCGCCGCGC
>CAYVJJ010000319.1:1895-3528 GCA_964451655.1 uncultured Mycobacteriaceae bacterium
GCCCGTTCCGGCGATGGAGCCGCCCGTTCCGGCGATGGAGCCGTCCGTTCCGGTGACGGACGAGCATGCGGGCGCGGCCGGACACGGCACCACCGCCGCCTCGCCCACGCCTACGGACTCGCCCACGCCTACGGAGAAGAGCGGTGACCCGGTACCGGTGATCGAGCCGGACATGCGGTATCTCACGCGTCCGCCATCGCTGCCCCCGCCCGCACACCGGGGCCGCCGCGCGCCCCGCACGCCGGCCGCGCCCCGCACGTCGGCCGCACCCCGGGTGCCGCGTACGCAGCACGGCGAGGCCGCTGCTCAGGTGCGCCGCCGTGTGGAGGTGACGCTGCGCCTCGTCCTGGAGGTGCTGGATCTGCGCCGCCGCCCCGAGCACTTGAAGGCCTTCGCCGAGCGCGGTGTGATCGACATGGTCCACCGGCTGGCGCGCACCGCGCCCCCGGGCCGTGAGTTGGGGGGCGCGATGCTGCGACGGATCCACATCACCTCGGCGGGCGCGGATGCGGCGGAGATCTGCGCCACCTACGCGCGCGGCCGCCGCACGCTCGCCATCGCCGGCCGGTTCGAGCGCCGCCGCGGCGAGTGGATCTGCACGGCCCTGCACCTCGCGTGAGGACCTCCGCCGGCCGCCCGTCGGCGGGAGCGCCTCAGCGGCGGGACTTCTTCTTGGACTTGGCCCCCTTGGACTTCTTCTTGGCCTGGGCCCGCTGCTCGGCGCGCCGTTCGCGGCGGGTGCCCTGCGCCGCGGCCCCGGCCGGCTTCTCATTCTTCACCTCGGCGTCACCGGACTCCGACGGTCCGGAATAGCTCAGGGCCTGGGCCTGCTCTTCGCCGAGGCCTTTGGCCCGCACCGTGGGCTGCTGTCCCGAGGCGGGCCGTGCACCGTCGCCCGCCGGTGTGCCGCCCTGCGCCGCCGGCGTGCCGTCCTGCGCCTGGCCCGGGGCCGCACCCGCAGCCTGCCCGGCCGCGACGGGCGTCTGCTGCGTCGGCTCCACTGACACGTTGAACAGGAAGCCGACAGACTCCTCCTTGAGCCCCTCCAGCATCCCGTTGAACATGTCGAAGCCTTCACGCTGGTACTCCACCAGCGGGTCGCGCTGCGCCATCGCGCGCAGACCGATGCCCTCCTTGAGGTAGTCCATCTCGTAGAGGTGCTCGCGCCACTTGCGGTCGAGCACCTGCAGCAGGACGCTGCGCTCGATCTGGCGCATGGCGTTCTCGCCGCCCATCTCGTTGATCTCCGCTTCGCGCCGCCGGTAGGCATCCTGCGCGTCCTCGAGCAGCGCCTCCTTGAGCTCCTTGGCGGACAGGTCCTCACGTTCGCCGGTCTCCGCCTCGCCCGTCAGATCCTTGTGGTCGATGCCGACCGGGTAGAGCGATTTCAGCGCCGACCACAGCCCGTCCAGATCCCAGTCCTCGACGTATCCTTCCGCCGTGGCACCGTCCACGTAGGCGGAGACCACGTCGCCGATCATGTGCGCGATCTGGCCCTCGACGTCCTCGCCCTCGAGGATGCGGCGCCGTTCCTCGTAGATGACGGTGCGCTGCTGGTTCATCACCTCGTCGTACTTCAGGACGTTCTTGCGCATCTCGAAGTTCTGCTGCTCGACCTGCGTCTGCGCCGTCT
>CAYVJJ010000320.1:0-3524 GCA_964451655.1 uncultured Mycobacteriaceae bacterium
ATTCGGTCCTGTATTCGCGGCTGCTGGCGGCGATGCTCGTGTGGCTGTGGCTGAGCACGTGGCTGTTCCTCGACGAATCGGGCGCGGACGTGCACGTGGACGAGGATGCCGAGGCGCGCCTGCGTCAGCACGAGCTCGCCGTGGGGCGGCGTACGGCGCTGCGGCGCCGGTGGGCGATCCTCGCCGCGTTCGCGGAGAACCTCGGCGACGACGCCGTCGGCGGCCACGCCCGTGCTGTCCTGGCGGCGCTCGAGGAGTGACGGGACCGTGCTGGTGACGACGGGGACGGCATGCGGCCACGGCGCGCCGCAGGCGGCCGCACTGTGACGGGCCCGGCCGACCCCGACGAGCCCGGACTGTTCGACCACGGCCCCCGGCCCGGTGCGGCGGGGGACGCCGCGGCCGGGGCGCCGGGTGCTCCTGCCGCCCCGGACCACGATGCGCCGCTGGCGGTCCGGATGCGGCCGCGCACCCTGGACGAGGTGCTGGGTCAGCAGCACCTGCTGGAGACCGGTGCGCCGCTGCGGCGCCTGGTCGAGGGTGCGGGCGCCAGTTCGGTGATCCTCTACGGCCCGCCGGGCACGGGCAAGACCACGCTGGCGTCACTGATCTCGTCGGCCACCGGCCGCGAGTTCGAGTCGCTGTCGGCGCTGTCGGCCGGGGTGAAGGAGGTGCGGGCGATCATCGACGTCGCCCGCCGCCGCGCGGTGTACGGGACGCAGACGGTGCTGTTCATCGACGAGGTGCACCGGTTCTCCAAGACCCAGCAGGACGCGCTGCTCTCGGCGGTGGAGAACCGCATCGTGCTGCTGGTGGCGGCCACCACCGAGAACCCGTCCTTCTCCGTCGTCTCCCCGCTGCTGTCCCGCTCGCTCGTCCTGCAACTGCAGCCCCTGGGCGCCGCCGACATCGCGGAGCTGCTCGAACGCGCGGCGTCCGACGACCGCGGTTACGGGGGCGCCATCAGCATCGACGAGGACGCCGCCGAGCACTTGGTGGCCCTCGCCGGGGGCGACGCCCGGCGTGCGCTGACCACCCTGGAGGCGGCGGCCGACGTGGCGATGACCCGTGCGGGCGATACGGACCGGCCCGTCGCCGTCGACCTGCCGACGGTGGAGTCCGCCGTGGACCGTGCGGCGGTGCGCTACGACCGCGACGGCGACCAGCACTACGACGTGATCAGCGCGTTCATCAAATCCATCCGCGGTTCCGATGTGGACGCGGCACTGCACTACCTGGCCCGCATGATCGTGGCGGGGGAGGACCCGCGGTTCATCGCGCGGCGCCTGATGATCCACGCCAGCGAGGACGTCGGGATGGCCGATCCCACCGCGCTGCAGGCGGCGACGGCAGCCGCCCAGGTGGTGCAGCTCGTGGGGCTGCCGGAGGCACGGCTGGCGCTGGCGCAGGCCACCATCCACCTGGCGTCGGCGCCCAAATCCGGCGCCGTCAACGCCGCCATCAGCGCGGCGATGGCCGACGTCTCCCGCGGCAAGGCGGGCATGGTCCCCGCGCACCTGCGCGACGGCCACTACCAGGGCGCCCAGGGGCTGGGCAACGCCATCGGCTACCGGTACCCCCACGATGCGCCGTCGGCGGTGGTGGCGCAGCAGTATCCGCCCGACGAACTGGTGGGCGTCGACTACTACGAGCCCACCGCGCACGGCGCGGAGCGGGAACTGAGCGATCGGCTGCCCAAGCTGCGCCGGATCGTGCGCGGACGCTGACGGTTCCGGGTGCCCGGACGCGGCCGGGCGGGCCCGCCCGGGCGCCCGAACGGCGGGCCGTGGGGCGGCAGGAGCGGGCGGTAGGCTGGACGCGGCCGAATGCGGCACGCGGTCCCCACCCCCCAGGGCCGCACCCCGGGCCGCGCGCCGCGCGCCCGGCCTCGGCGGCCGGCCCCGACAAGCACATAACAGGCAGATTCGAAGGACTCCACGTGCAGACCCACGAGATTCGCAAGCGCTTCCTCGACCACTATGTGAAGAACGGTCACACAGAGGTCGCCAGCGCGTCGCTGATCCTCGATGACCCGAACCTGCTGTTCGTCAACGCCGGCATGGTGCCGTTCGTGCCGTACTTCCTGGGGCAGCGGACGGCCCCCTACGACCGGGCCACCTCCATCCAGAAGTGCGTGCGCACCCTGGACATCGAGGAGGTGGGCATCACCACCCGCCACAACACGTTCTTCCAGATGGCGGGCAACTTCTCGTTCGGCGACTACTTCAAGCGCGAGGCGATCACCTTCGCGTGGACGCTGCTGACCGGGTCGCAGGACGACGGCGGCTACGGCATCGACCCGGAGCGGCTGTGGGCCACCGTCTACCTGGACGACGACGAGGCCTTCGGCATCTGGCGCGACGAGGTGGGCCTGCCCGCCGCACGGATCCAGCGCCGCGGCATGAAGGACAACTACTGGTCCATGGGCATCCCCGGCCCGTGCGGGCCGTGCTCGGAGATCTTCTACGACCGCGGCCCCGACTACGGCGTCGAGGGCGGCCCCGAGGCGGACGAGGACCGCTACATCGAGATCTGGAACCTCGTGTTCATGGAGAACGAGCGCGGCGGGGGCACCGGCAAGGACGACTACGAGATCCTCGGCCCGCTGCCGCGCAAGAACATCGACACGGGCATGGGCATCGAGCGGGTCGCGTTCCTGCTGCAGGGCGTGGAGAACGTCTACGAGACCGACCTGCTGCGCCCGGTCATCGACAAGGCCGAGGAGCTCACCGGCCGCGGGTACGGTGCGGACCACGAATCGGACGTGCGGTTCCGGGTGATCGCCGACCACGCGCGCACCGCCGCCATGCTGATCCTCGACGGGGTCAACCCCGGCAACGACGGCCGCGGCTATGTGCTCCGCCGGCTGCTGCGCCGGATCGTGCGCTCGGCGCGGCTGCTGGGCGCGGACAAGCCCACGATGCGCGAGTTCATGGCCACGGTGCGCACGGCGATGGGGCCGTCGTACCCGCAGCTGGAGACCGACTTCGAGCGCATCGAGAACGTGGCGGTCGGCGAGGAGACGGCGTTTTTGAAGACCCTCGCCTCCGGGTCCAAGCTGTTCGAGGACGTGGCGCAGCAGACCAAGTCGCGCGGGTCCGCCCGCATCGGCGGCGCCGACGCGTTCACGCTGCACGACACCTACGGTTTCCCCATCGACCTGACGCTGGAGATGGCGGCCGAGGCGGGACTGGAGGTGGACCGCGAGGGCTTCCGTTCGCTGATGGCCGAGCAGCGCGCCCGCGCCAAGGCCGACGCGCAGGCCCGCAAACACGCGCATGCCGACCTGTCGATCTACCGGGAACTGGTGGACGGGCACCCCACCGAGTTCACCGGTTTCGACGAACTCAACACCGAGGCCACCGTGCTGGCGCTGGTGCGGGACGGGGTGCGGGTGCCCACCGCCGGCGCCGGGGAGCACGTGGAGGTCATCCTGGACCGCAGCCCGCTGTACGCGGAGTCCGGAGGGCAGATCGCCGACGCGGGCGTCCTCACCGCCGACGGCACCCGCATGGTGGTCGACG
>CAYVJJ010000321.1:0-3513 GCA_964451655.1 uncultured Mycobacteriaceae bacterium
TGTTGGACCCGTAGGCGGCGTACATCGACACGCGTCCACGATATGCGACCGTCCGGCCGGAGCGCGATCGGCGCCCGGCCACCCCCGGTCGGGGGAGCGGTGCGGGCGCCGATCGCGTTCACACACGCGTGCGGCGGCATGAGCAGATAGCGTGGAACGGGCGCGCGGTGCGCGGGCAGGAACAGTGGCGGAGAACGGAGATCGGCGAGCATGTACCGGATCGTGATCATCGGCGGCGGACCGGCCGGATACGAGGCGGCGCTGGTGGCGGCGCAGACCGGCGCGGAGGTCACCCTGGTCGATTCCGAGGGTATCGGCGGAGCCGCGGTGCTCACCGACTGCGTGCCCTCGAAGACCTTCATCGCCTCCACCGGCATGCGCACCACGCTGCGGCGCGCCGACGAGCTGGGTGTGGACATCGACCTCGACCACGCCCACATGAACATGGGGCGCATACACCGGCGCGTGCTCGACCTGGCGCGTGCCCAGTCGCAGGACATCGCGGCCCGCCTGGACGAGGAGGGTGTCAAGGTGGTCGACGGCCGCGGCCGGCTCGCGGACACGGTGACCGGCCTCGCCTCGCACCGGGTGTCCGTGCAGCGCGCGGACGGCGGGGAAGAGGAGCTCACCGCGGACATCGTGCTTCTGGCCACCGGCGCCAGCCCGCGGGTCATCCCGGGCGCGGAGCCCGACGGGGAGCGCATCCTCACCTGGCGGCAGGTGTATGACCTGGAGGAACTGCCCCGCCACCTGATCGTCGTCGGCTCGGGCGTGACCGGCGCGGAGTTCGTCTCCGCCTACACGGAACTGGGCGTCAAGGTCACGCTGGTCTCCAGCCGGGACCGCGTCCTGCCGCACGAGGACGAGGACGCCGCGCTGGTATTGGAGGAGGCGCTCGCCGAACGCGGGGTCAGCATCGTCGCCCACGGCCGGGCGGACCGCATCGACCGCACCGACGACGGCGTCACCGTCGTCCTCTCGGACGGCCGCACCGTGGACGGCACCCATGCGCTGATGACAGTGGGATCGGTGCCCAATACCGAGGACCTGGGCCTCGAGACGGTGGGGATCGAGCGCGAGCCCAGCGGCCACATCACCGTGGACCGCGTCTCGCGCACGTCCGCGCCCGGCGTCTACGCGGCAGGCGACTGCACCTCGCTGATGCCGCTGGCGTCCGTGGCGGCCATGCAGGGCCGCATCGCGATGTACCACGCGCTGGGCGAGGGCGTCACGCCCATCAAGCTCAAGACCGTCGCGGCCGCGGTGTTCACCCGGCCCGAGCTGGCGACCGTGGGCGTGAGCCAGAAGGACATCGACTCCGGCGAGGTGCCCGCCCGGACCATCATGCTGCCGCTCAGCACCAACCCGCGCGCCAAGATGATGGGCCTGCGACGCGGTTTCGTGAAGATCTTCTGCCGCCCGGCCCAGGGGACCGTCATCGGCGGTGTCGTGGTGGCGCCCACCGCGTCCGAGCTGATCCTGCCGATCGCCATCGCGGTGCAGAACCGCCTGTCGGTGGCGTCGCTGGCCGCCACGTTCTCGGTCTACCCGTCGCTGTCCGGGTCGGTCACCGAGGCGGCCCGCCAGCTGATGCGGCACGACGACCTCGACTGACCGTCCGGACGGGGTCTCCGCGGCGTGAACCACAATCTCACCTGGCAGCAGTCGGCGTGGCTCGCCGCCGCGGCGGCCGCGGTGGCGGCTGTGCTGTGGGCGGCGGCCCGGTGGCGCACCCGGCGCGGCGCGGGCGCGTCGGCACGGTGGCTCGGTGCGGCGCGCTTCCTGCGCGAGGCCGCCGTGGTGGTGGGGTTGTACTCGGCGTGGCAGTGGGTGGGGCAGCTGTCGGGCCGCACCACCGAGGGCGCCGTTGCGCACGGGCAGGCGGTACTCCACGTGCAGCACGCCCTGCGCCTGCCGGACGAGCACACGGTGCAGGACTGGATCCTGCCGTATCCGTCGGTGGTGCAGGCGGCCAATCTCTATTACGCCACCGCGCATTTCGGCGCGATGATCGCGATGCTGCTGTGGCTGTACCTGCGTGACCGGCGCCGGTACGGCCGCGTGCGCACGGTGGTGGCGGTGTCGACCGCCGCGTGCTTCGCGATCTCGCTGATCGCGGTGGCGCCGCCGCGCCTGCTTCCGGGCGCCGGGTTCGTCGACGTCGCCGCGCAGTACGGGCAATCGGTGTACGCCGCGACCAGCGCGCTCACTCCGGACGAGGTTGCCGCGATGCCGTCGGTGCACGTCGGATGGGCGTTCATCGTGGCCTGTGCTGTGTGGCGGTGGGGGAGACGCCCGTGGCGGTGGATCGGACCGGTGCACCTGGCACTGACGGTGTTCGTGGTGGTGGCGACGGCCAACCACTACTGGCTCGACGGCGTCGTCGCGGTGGCGGTCACCGTGGCGGCGGCGGTCGCGGTCCGGGCGGGCTACCGGCGTGCGGCGTCGGCTACGACTCCTCCCGCGCCCAGCCGTAGCTGCGCTCCACCGCCCGGTTCCACTGAGAGAACAGATGCTCCCGCCGCTCCTCCGGCATCGACGGCTCCCACGTGCGGGCCGCCGACCACTTCTGCCGGATCTCGTCCGTGCCCGCCCAGTAGCCCACGGCCAGGCCGGCCGCGTACGCCGCCCCCAGCGCGGTCGTCTCGATGATCTCCGGCCGGGTGACCGGCACCCCGAGGATGTCGGCCTGGAACTGCATGAGCAGCTCGTTGACGACCATGCCGCCGTCCACACGCAGTTCGCTGATCCGCTCGCCCGAGTCCGTCGCCGCCTCGATCACTTCGCGACTCTGGAACGCGGTGGCCTCGAGCGCGGCGCGGGCGATGTGCCCCTTGTTGACATACCTGGTCAGGCCGACGAGCACCCCCCGGGCGTCGGGCTTCCACCGCGGCGCGAACAGCCCCGAGAACGCGGGCACCAGGTAGGCCCCTCCGTTGTCCTCCACACCGGCGGCCAGCGACTCCACCTCCGCGGAGGACGAGATGATGCCCAGGTTGTCCCGCAGCCACTGGATCAGCGAGCCGCTCACCGCCACTGAGCCCTCCAGTGCGTAGACGGGCGGCTGATCGCCGAGCCGGTAGCACACGGTGGTCAGCAGCCCCTTGTCGCTGCGCACGGGTTCCGTGCCGGTGTTGAGCAGCAGGAAGTTGCCGGTGCCGTAGGTGTTCTTGGCGTCTCCCGGTTCCAGGCACGCCTGCCCGAACATCGCGGCCTGCTGATCGCCGAGGATGCCCGCCACCGGCACCCCGCCCAGCACGCTGCGCCCGCGCACGCGGCAGTACTGTTCCGACGAGCTGCGGATCTCGGGGAGCATCGACATCGGGATGCCCATCTCCTCGCAGATCCGCTCGTCCCACTGCAGCGTCGTCAGATCCATCAGCAGCGTGCGGGACGCGTTGGTGACGTCGGTGATGTGCAGACCCGGGTCCTGCCCGGGGCCTCCGGGCCCGCCGGAGAGGTTCCAGATCACCCACGAGTCCATCGTGCCGAAGCACAGTTCGCCCGCCTCCG
>CAYVJJ010000322.1:0-3498 GCA_964451655.1 uncultured Mycobacteriaceae bacterium
CGCCGCGGATCCGGATACGGAGGTTTTCGCAGCGGCAGAGCCGCAGTCGCCGCCGGCTGAAGGCCAGTCATGACGGACGCCGCCGTCGGCGTGCGCGGGGGGCGCGGCATGCGGGAGAACCGCTATGTCGACGCCGTGGCACGCGGGCTGCAGGGCGGCCTCAGTCAAGCCGGGCTGATGTTCCAGTTGTTCGTGGACGTCGGCCGGGCCTCGCTGCAGCGTCCGTTCCAGTTCCGCGAGTTCATTCTCCAGGCCTGGTTCATCGCGTCCGTGACGATCCTGCCGACCATCTTGGTCGCCATTCCCTTCGGCGCCACGGTGTCGCTGCAGACGGGCTCGCTGATCAAGCAGCTGGGTGCGGAATCGTTCACCGGCGCCGCGAGTGTCGTTGCGGTGATCCAGCAGGCCAGCCCCCTCGTCGTGGCCCTGCTGGTGGCCGGTGCGGCGGGTTCCGCGGTGGCCGCCGATCTCGGTTCGCGCACGATCCGCGAGGAGATCGATGCGATGCGGGTACTGGGCATCGATCCGATCCAGCGGCTGGTCGTGCCCCGCGTGCTCGGGATGGTGCTGGTGGCTGTCCTGCTCAACGGCCTGGTCAGCGTGGTCGGTGTGGCCGGCGGCTACTTCTTCAACGTCGTCGCCCAGGGTGGTACGCCGGGCGCCTACCTTGCGTCGTTCTCCGCTCTGGCGCAGTTGCCGGATCTGTGGATCGGCGAGATCAAGGCGGCTGTCTTCGGCATCATCGCCGCGGTCGTGGCGGCCTATAAGGGGCTGAACCCCAAGGGCGGACCGAAAGGCGTGGGTGACGCGGTGAACGAGGGCGTGGTCATCACGTTCCTTCTGCTGTTCTTCGCCAACATCATCCTCACCGCCGTATACATGTCGATCGTTCCGCCGAAGGGAGCGTGAGCGCCCATGACGATCGCGCGGGAACGCAGCCTCTGGGCGCTGCGTGCCAAGCGGACGGCTCGGTTGCCGCTCAACGCCCTCGACAGGGCGGGCGACCAGATGTCCTTCTACGGCAGGGTCCTGGTCTGGATCCCCCGCACCGTCACGCGGTACGGCCGCGAGGTGGTGCGCCTGCTGGCGGAGGTGTCCTTCGGCGCCGGGGGGCTGGCCGTCATCGCCGGCACGGTCGGCGTCATCTTCATGATGTCGCTGTTCGTCGGCGTGGTCGTCGGCATGGCCGGGTACGCGTCGCTGGACCAGCTGGGGGCCTCGGTGCTCACCGGCTTCCTGTCGGCCTACGTCAACACCCGTGAGCTGGCGCCGCTGATCGCCGCACTCGGCCTGTCCGCGACGGTCGGCTGCGGGTTCACCGCACAGCTCGGCGCCATGCGCATCTCCGAGGAGATCGACGCCCTCGAGGTCATGGCCGTGCCGAGCGTGCCGTTCCTGGTGTCCACCCGCGTGATCGCCGGCTTCATCGCGGTCATCCCGCTCTACATCGTGGGGCTGTTGGCCTCGTACCTGGCGTCGCGCCAGGTCAATACCTGGATGAACGGCCAGTCGACAGGCTCCTACGACCACTACTTCAATCTGTTCCTCTCGCCGACCGACGTCCTGTGGTCGTTCGGCAAGGTGCTGATATTCGCATTCGTCCTCATCCTCGTGCACTGCTATTACGGGTACTCCGCCTCCGGCGGCCCCGCCGGTGTGGGCGTGGCCGTGGGGCGCGCGGTGCGCAGCGCGATCGTGATCATCGCGATCCTCGACTTCTTCCTCAGCCTCGCCATCTGGGGCACCACGACCACCGTCAGGGTTGGGGGGTAAGCGATGGAGTCGCACGCATCGGTGCTGCGCCGCAGGCTGCTCGGCCTGGGCCTGTTCGTGGTGGTCATCGGTTTCGTTGCCGTGACCGTGCTGCAGTACAACAAGGCCTTCTCGACGTACACCAGCATCTACCTGGTCACCGACAGCGCGGGCAACGCGCTGCCCGAACGCGCCGACGTGAAGGCCCGCGGCGTCATCATGGGCACCGTCGGCTCCACGGAGGCGCACGGGGACAAGGTGGTGCTGCGGCTGGACCTGGACCCGAAGCTGGCCGAGGAGGTCCCGCCGACGACCACCGCCCGCCTTCTGCCCAAGACGCTGTTCGGTGAGCGTTACGTGGCGCTGCAGATCCCGAAGAACGCGGACGGCCACGTCAGCGACGGCGACACCATCCACCAGGACAAGTCCGGCAACGCCATCGAGATCGGGCACATGCTGGACACGGTCCTGCCGATCCTGCGCGCCATCCCGCCGCAGGACCTCTCCGTGACCCTCACCGCCATCAACCACATGCTCGAAGGGCAGGGCGAGGCCATCGGTGAAGGCATCGAGAAGCTCGACGAGATCACCTCGCAGGTGGTCGACCGCCTCCCCGACGTCGAAGCCGACATCCGCGGAATCGCGGACTTCGCACGGACCTACTCCACAGCGGCGCCGGACCTGATCGATGCTCTCGACAACCTGCGCACCACCAACAAGACGGTGGTGCAGATGCAGGACCAGATCCACAACCTGCTGCTCGTCGGCGCCGACACGGCCCGGAAGACCTCGGACCTGATCGACCGCACTCGCGGTGACTTCATCGCGGTGTCGGCGCAGTCCGTCCGCCCGCTGCAGGTGTTCGCGGATTCCTCGCCGGCGTTCGGCTGCACCTTCGAGTCGTTCGCCGAGGCGCACGAGCGCGGCAAGAAGATCGTCGGCTACGGCGACGAGTATCCGGGCATCCGTGTGACGCTCGAACTCGTCAACCCGCGCGGACGCTACCTGCCCAACCAGGACGAGCCGCGGTTGTTCGACACCCGTAAGGCCCGCTGCTACCCCAAGGCGGTGCCGGGCGAGAACTACCCGATCCCGGACGGCACGCTGAACGACGGCTCGTACCAGCCGCCGGTGATCAACACCGGCGGGGCGCCGACGCTGTTCCCGCCGGACCCGATGTACTCCACCACGCCGCAGTCCGGATACTTCGGTTCGGAGGACGAGCAGAAGGCGCTCTCGCAGATCTACGCGGCCGCCTCCGGCGAGGACGCGTCCTCCATCCCCGGATGGACCACGGTGATCGGTGCGCCGTCGCTGCGCGGCAATGAGGTGGTGTTCAAGTGAGAAGACAGCTACGCGGGCTCACCGCCCCCATCATCAAGCTGGTCATCTTCGGGTTCATCACCATCGTCCTGACCGGCGTGCTCGCCGCATCGATCGCCAACCTCGGCGGCGGCAGCGGAGACGAATACTTCGCGCGTTTCAGCGACGCCACCTCGCTCAACGAGGGCGACGACGTCCGCATCGGCGGCGTGAAGGTGGGGCAGGTGACGAGCATCGAGGTCATCGACCACAACAAAGCCAAGGTCGGCTTCACCGTCAACAGGGACGGAGGACTGCCGGCGGACACGGTGGTGAGCCTGAAGTTCCGCAACCTCATCGGTCAGCGCTACGTGGCGGTGAGCCAGGGGGACGACCCGGGCGCCGGGAAGCTCGAACCGGGCGACACCATCCCGGAGGAGCAGA
>CAYVJJ010000323.1:0-3493 GCA_964451655.1 uncultured Mycobacteriaceae bacterium
CGGCGTCGGAGGCTGCGGCGTCGGAAGTACAGTGGCTCTCGCGTGAGAAAGGACCCGGATGGCCGCCGATACGACACTGCCCACCGTGGACCTCGCCGCTCTCGACGCGGGAGATCCTGCGGAGTTGCGGGCGCTGCGCACCGCGACGCACGGGATCGGGTTCTTCTACCTCGCAGGCCACGGCGACGAGGCGGCCGCGGACGCGGCGGACGAGCTGATCGCGGCGGCCCGGGAGTTCTTCGCGCTGCCGGAACGGCGCAAGCGGGCGATCGAGAACGTGCGCTCGCCGCACTTCCGCGGTTACACCATGCTGGGCGGCGAACGCACACAGGGGCGCGTGGACTGGCGCGAGCAACTCGACATCGGCGCCGAGCGCGCTGCGGCGCCTCCGGACCCGCAGCGGCCCTGGCGGGTGCTCGAGGGGCCCAACCAGTGGCCGGAGGAGGTGCCGCGGCTGCGGGGCGCGGCGCTCGACTGGATGGACCGGTCCAGCGCCGTGGGGAGGCGGCTGTTGCGCGCATGGGCGGTGTCCCTGGGGGCGCCGGCAGGGCACTTCGATGCGGCGTTCGCCGAGCCCGACCCGCTGTTGAAGATCGTGCGCTACCCCGGCCATGACGGCTCCGTGAGCGGGCAAGGCGTGGGCGGGCACAAGGACGTCGGGGCACTGACGCTGCTGTATCCGGAGCCGGGCACCTCCGGCCTGCAGGTGGAGGCGGGCGGACACTGGATCGACGTCGCGCCCCGGCGCGGGAGCTTCATCGTCAACATCGGTGAGCTGCTGGAGGTGGCCACCGACGGTTACCTGAAGGCCACGAACCACAAGGTGCTGCCGCCGCCGGAGGGCAGCGACCGGATCTCGCTGCCGTTCTTCCTCAACCCCGGGTTCGACCAGGCCCTGCCGCCCGTCGACCTGGACCCCGCCCTGGCGGCCGGGGCCCGCGGGGTGGGGCGGGATTCCCACGGCGGACGGATGCACGCGGTGTACGGGCTCAACGCGCTCAAGTCGCGGCTGCGGGCGCACCCCGACGTCGCCCGGCGCCACCATCGGGACCTGCTGGAGATGCCCGGACTGCACTAGCGCCTGCAGGCCGGCCGTGCGCCTGGCCTCACCGCCGGGCACCGCGGTCGGAGACCGCCGAGACAAGGATCTCCGGGTCGTCGAGGTGCAGGCTGACCGCCTCGACGTGCTGCACGGCCTCGCGGCGGGGCCAGGCGGGGAGCCGGGCCGGGATCGGCGCGCGCAGGAGGATGTCCACGCAGGTGCCGTCCTGGTTCGGCAGGGCCAGTCGGCCGTCGCCGACGGCCGCGGCCGTCGGCGACCACCGGCGTCGGGGCACCGCCGCCGCGATGTCGGTGAGGTCGACGGCGGCGACGGTGCGCCCGGAGCGCCGCAGCACCAGCATGCCGCCGCGGAGATAGTGCGGCCGGGTCCGTCCGAGCGCGACGGCCCCGCCGAGCATCATCAGCGACCACAGCGACGCGGCCGCCACCGCGACGCGCAGCCATAGCCACGGCAGCAGCAGGTCGAGCACCACCAGCTCGACGACCGTGGCCGCCGCGAACGCGGCAGGGAGCGCGACGGTGCCCCTTCCGGCGTGCAGGGCGACCGCCCCCGGGGGCACGTCGCAGCGGCGCCGTGCCCACATCCACAGGGCGCGATAGGACCGCGCTTCGGCGCGTACCGCGGGAGCGAACGGCGACTGCGCGGCGACCCGCCGTGCGGCGGCCGGCAGGCCGTCGCCGCGACGGCGATGCGAACCGACCGCGACGGCCAGGGCGATGGCGGTGATGCCGAGCAACGGCACCTCCGCGGTGAGGAAGAGCCGGACCGCCTGGCTCCCGGAGATCGACCCGGTCGCCAGCAGGACCGCGTCCGCCGCGACGACGGCGGCGGTGAGCGCGGGCGCCCACCGGTGCACCTGCCGGACGGCGCCCCCGCTGTTCATGGCGCGCTCCCGTGGGGCGGCGCGCTGTGGATCCGGCGGTACAGGCGCGCGACGACCTCCTGCTGCGCGGCGTCGGGGACGACGTCGCCGAGCAGCGGCGGCGGGTGCGGATCGCCGTCCGGCGCGGTGCCGGACTCGGGCGAGCCGTCCTGGTACCAGTGCGCCATCAGCCCGGTGAGAGCGTCGGTGACTTCCGTGATCTCGTCGCGGGCCGCCTCCGGGTCGCGGTGCTCCAGCGCGGCCCAGCGGCCGAGGAGGTCCAGATACCGGGCCCGCCGGCCCGGGTCCTCCAGCAGCGCGGTGAAGCCGTCGAAGAACCCGTCGGGGGCGTTTCCGGAGATCGCCAGTGCCTCGACCATGTCCTTTTCGCTCTGCAGTGCCGCCCTCGCGGCGGGCGTGGCGGTGCCCTCCTCCAGGGCGTCGCGGAACAGGGCGGCCAGGCGCGCCGGGAGCGGGGAGAGAGGGCGCCCGTGGCGGGCGTCGTCGAGCATCGCGGCGAGCCGTGCGCGTCGACGGGCGAGCAGTGCCCGGCGCTCGTCGAGGTCCGCGATGAGTGCGAGCAGGTCCGCCTCGACCGGCCGCGCTGAGGCCGGCGTAGGCCGCCCGGAAGAATCCTCGCCCAGCAGGCCGCCGACGGCGTCCAGCGGCACGCCGCTCTCTGCGAGCCACCGGATGCGCATCAGACGGATCGCGTCCGGCATGGTGTAGTCGCGGTAGCCGTTCGAGCGCCGCGCCGGCTCGGCGAGCAGGCCCAGCCGGTGGTAATAGCGCACGGTCCGGGTGGTCGTCCCGGCCAGCTCGGCGATCCGTCCGATCCTCATGGCACCAGTGTCGACCATGACGCCACGTCAACCTCAAGGCTCCGCAGCGGTGTCGGCGGCCCCGGGCGCGTGTCCGGACAGCACGCCGGGCCGGCGCATCACCTCATTCGAGGATCTTCATGACCGCGAACACCGCCCCGACGGCGCCGGCGATGACGAGCAGCGCGGAGACCACGCGGGAGGCGACCGGCAGGATGCTCTCCACCCGCACGATGAGCCGATGGCCCGCCTCCTGCGAGCACAGCGCGAGGGCGCCGAGCAGCGCTGCCACCGGCAGCAGCGCGATCACGACGAACACCACCGACAGGCCCAGTCGTTCGGGGGTGCCGAGCTTGGCCATGACGGCGATCGCCCCGTAGAACGGCGCCGAGGTCAGCGACTGGGCGGCCCAGGTGATCAAGCCCAGCACGAAGGCCAGCACCGGGTGGACCTTCCGGTGCACGGGCAGCGCCAGCGGCGGCTTGGCGAAGCCCCGGGCGGCGACGGCGATCACGGCGAGCGCGATGAGCAGTCCGATCACCGCCACGACGGTGCCGGACAGGGCATCGAGGGCCCGGTGGATGATGTCGAGGATCACCGTGAACGAGAAGGCCAGTGTGAGGGCGAGCCCGCAGACCCCGCCCACGACGAATGCCACCGCGGTGCGGATGTAGGACCACCGCGACGCCGCCGAGATCCACACGTAGGACACGGCGAGCAGCGCGAGCACGTTGACCGAGTCGACCG
>CAYVJJ010000324.1:0-3477 GCA_964451655.1 uncultured Mycobacteriaceae bacterium
CTCCCGCGCCGATGACGGCGAGCACGTCGCGGGCACCGACGACACCGACATTCCCATGCGCCCGACGAAGACCCTGGGGCAGAACTTCGTGCACGACGCGAACACGGTGCGCCGCATCGTCGCCAAAGCGGATGTGCGCGGCGACGACGTCGTCCTCGAGGTGGGCCCGGGCCTGGGGTCGCTGACCCTGGCGCTGCTGGACGCCGCGGCCCGGGTGATCGCCGTGGAGATCGATCCGGTGCTGGCCGGGCAACTGCCGGACACGGCATCCGAGCGCGCGCCCGGCGCCGCGGACGCGCTCACGGTGCTCGAGCAGGACGCGCTGCGCGTGCGGGCCGGCGACCTGCCGGCCGCGCCGACGGTGCTCGTGGCCAACCTGCCCTACAACGTGGCGGTGCCGGTGCTGCTGCACCTGCTCGCCGAGTTCCCGACGCTGCGCGGAGCGCTGGTGATGGTGCAGCAGGAGGTGGCCGAGCGCCTGGCCGCGGCGCCCGGCGGCCGCGTCTACGGGGTCCCCAGCGTCAAGGCCGGGTACTTCGGGACGGTCGCCCGCGCCGGGGCGGTGGGGCGTTCGGTGTTCTGGCCGGTGCCCAAGGTCGAGTCCGGTCTGGTGCGCATCGACCGGTATGCCGAGGCGCCCTGGCCGATCGACGACGCGCACCGCGGCGCCGTGTTCGCCGTAGTGGACGCGGCGTTCGCGCAGCGCCGCAAGACGCTGCGCGCGGCCCTCGCCGGCTGGGCGGGCGGAGCGCCGGAGGCGGAGCGGCGTCTGCGCGCGGCGGGGATCGATCCGTCGTCGCGCGGCGAGCAGCTGGACACGGCCGCCTTCGTGCGCCTGGCCGCGGCGGGCGCGGCGCGCGGCGCCGGGGCCGGACGGCTGTACGACTAGGCTGTGGACCGTGCTGACAGTCGTTCACGAACCCGTGGTGGTGCAGGTCCCCGCCAAGGTCAACCTGCACCTGGGGGTGGGCGATCCGCGTCCGGACGGCTACCACGGCCTCACCACGGTCTTCCAGGCGCTGTCGCTGCATGACACCGTGAGCGCCGTCCCCGCCCACGGGCTTCAGGTGCAGGTGCGCGGCGAGGGGGCGCGCTTCGTGCCCACCGACTCCCGCAACCTGGTCTGGCGGGCGGCGGAAGCGCTGGCGCAGCACGCCGGGCGGGAGCCGAAGGCCCGGATCAGCGTGGACAAGGGCATCCCCGTCGCCGGGGGGATGGCGGGCGGCAGCGCCGACGCCGCCGGCACCCTGGTCGCTCTGGCGCGGATGTGGAAGCTGGACCTGCCGCGCGCCGAGCTGATGCGGATCGCGGCCGGCCTCGGCAGCGACGTGCCGTTCCTTCTGCTCGGCGGCACGGCGCTGGGCACGGGCCGGGGCGAGGAGCTCACCACGGTGCTCTCGCGCAGCACCAGCCACTGGGTGCTGGCGTTCGCCAAGGGCGGCCTGCGCACGCCCGAGGTGTTCGCCGAACTCGACCGGCTGCGCGCCAAGATCGGCGACGCGCCGGGCGCTGCCGCTGCGGACGCCTCCGGCGCCCCCGGGCCGCGGCGGCTGGGGCGCCCCGACGCGCTGCTGCAGGCCCTCGCCGCCGGGGACCCGGCGCGCCTGGCCTCGACCCTGGGCAACGACCTGCAGGCGGCGGCGCTGTCGTTGCGCCCGGACCTGCGGCGCACCCTCGCGGCCGGCGAGCGGGCGGGCGCGCTGCGCGGCATCGTCTCCGGCTCCGGACCCACTTGCGCGTTCCTGTGCGCGGACGAGGACGCGGCCGTGGCGGTGAGCCTGGAACTGGCGGGCGAAGGCGTGTGCCGTACCGTCCGCGTCGCGTCCGGCCCGGCGCACGGTGCGCGCGTGCTCGACGAGGACACTTACGACCCCGACGATCCGGAGGATCTCGCCTGATGGCCAACCGAGTCCTGATCAACCTCGAGACGGTCTCGAAGTCGTTCGGCATCACGCCCCTGCTGGACCGGGTGTCGGCGGGCGTGCACGAGGGTGACCGGATCGGCGTCGTCGGACTCAACGGCGGCGGCAAGACCACGCTGCTCGAGGTGCTCACCGGGCTCGAGGAGCCGGACTCCGGCCGCGTGAGCCGGGCGGGCGGTCTGCGGCTGGCCGTGGTGACGCAGCGCGGCGATCTGCCGCCGGGGGCGACGGTGGGGGAGGTGGTCTTCGGGCCGCTGGGGCTCGCGGAGCACGAGTGGGCCTCCGACCGCCGCATCCGCGACATCCTGCACGGCATCGGCTTCGGTGCCGAACTCGGCGGCACGGCGGCGGCCGGTGCGGACACGGAGGGGCGGCGCCTGCACGCGCCGGTGGACGAGCTCTCCGGCGGGGAACGGCGCCGCGTGGCCCTGGCCGCCGCGCTCGTGCAGGATCTGGACCTGCTGGTGCTCGACGAGCCCACGAACCACCTGGACGTCGAGGGCGTGCGCTGGCTGGCGGAGCACCTGCTGGCCCGGCGCTGCGCGCTGGTGGTCGTCACCCACGACCGTTGGTTCCTCGACACCGTCGCCACCCGCACCTGGGAGGTCGTCGGCGGCCGCGTCGAAGCCTACGAGGGCGGATACAACGACTGGATCTTCGCTCGCGCCGAGCGCGCCCGGCAGGCGGACGCCGCCGAGGAGCGCCGCCGCAACCTGGCCCGCAAGGAGCTGGCCTGGCTGCGCCGCGGTGCTCCCGCCCGCACGTCCAAGCCGCGTTACCGGGTCGAGGCGGCCGAGGCGCTGATCGCCGACGTGCCGCCTCCGCGGGACACCGTCGCGCTCTCCTCGTTCGCGCGCCGGCGCCTGGGGAAGGTCGTCATCGAGCTCGAGGACGCGGAGCTGCGCGCGCCGGCGCCCGGCGGCGGGCAGGGCCGCGTACTGACCCGCGGCCTCACCTGGCGGCTGGCGCCGGGCGAAAGGGTGGGCCTGGTGGGGGTCAACGGGTCCGGCAAGACCACGCTGCTGCGCACCCTCGCCGGCGAGTGGCCACCGGCCGCGGGACGACGCATCGAAGGCACGACCGTGCGGATCGGGTGGCTGCGTCAGGAGCTGGACGACCTGCCCGTCGGCATGCGCGTGCTCGAGGCTGTCGAGGACGTGGCGCGCACCGTGCAGCTGGGAGACAGGGAGCTGTCGGCCTCGCAGCTGGCCGAGCGGCTGGGCTTCAGCCCGGCCCGCCAGCGCACTCCGGTGGGCGACCTGTCCGGCGGGGAGCGCCGCCGGCTGCAACTGACCCGCGTGCTCATGGACGAGCCCAACGTGCTGCTGCTCGACGAGCCGACCAACGACCTGGACATCGACACGCTCCAGCAGCTCGAGGACGTCCTCGACGGCTGGCCCGGGACCCTGGTGGTCATCAGCCACGACCGCTACCTGATCGAGCGGATCTGCGACTCGGTGTGGGCGCTGTTCGGGGACGGCCGCCTGACCCACCTGCCGCGCGGCATCGACCAGTACCTGGAGCGGCGGGCCGAGCTGGCGGCGCAGCCGGCCGG
>CAYVJJ010000325.1:0-3472 GCA_964451655.1 uncultured Mycobacteriaceae bacterium
CGCGGGTCGATCCACGGCTGGCCGGCGGCGATGTACTTGGGCTGCGCGGCGAGCCGCTCCCCCAGCGCGAACCCGGCGTCGGCGGTGATCCCGGCCAGCGCCTCGATCTCCGGCCAGGGGCGCTCCGGGTTGACGTGGTCGGGAGTCACCGGGGAGACCCCGCCCCAGTCGTCCACCCCGGCCGCCAGCAGCGCCGCGCACTCCGCCGCGGAAACCAGGTTCGGCGGCGCCTGCACCCGCATGGACGGACCGAGCACCAGCCGCGTCACCGCGATGGCCGCGCGGTACATCGCGAGGTCCGCGTCGGGCGCCTGGCGCATGGCGGTGTCGTCCTTGGCGCGGAAGTTCTGGACGATCACTTCCTGGATGTGCCCGAACGCCTTGTGCTGCCGCCGGATCTCGTGGATCGACTCCGCCCGTTCACGCGCGTCCTCGCCGATGCCGACGAGGATGCCGGTGGTGAACGGGACGGCCAGCCGGCCCGCGTCGGTGAGCGCGCGCATCCGGACGGCGGGGTCCTTGTCGGGGCTGCCGTAGTGGGCCTGCCCCTTCTCGGTGTACAGGCGCGTCGACGTGGTCTCGAGCATCATGCCCATCGACGGCGCCACCGGCTTGAGCCGCGACATCTCCGACCACGACATGACACCCGGGTTGAGGTGCGGCAGCAGGCCGGTCTCCTCGAGCACGCGGATCGACATGGCGCGCACGTAGTCCAGAGTGGAGTCGTAGCCGCGCTCCTCGAGCCACTGCCGCGCCTCGGGCCACCGGTCCTCGGGCCTGTCGCCGAGGGTGAACAGCGCCTCCTTGCAGCCGAGCGCGGCACCGTCCCGCGCGATCGCCAGCACCTCGTCCGGCTCCAGATAGGCTCCCTTGCCCTCGGCCCGCAGCTTTCCCGGGACCGTGACGAAGGTGCAGTAGTGGCAGCGGTCCCGGCACAGCCGCGTCAGCGGAATGAACACCTTGCGCGAGTAGGTGATCAGGCCGCGGCCGCCGTCATCGACCCGGCCCTCGGCGCGCAGCCCCGCATCGCGCACCCGGGCCGCCGCCGCGCACAGCCGCTCCAGATCGTCGCCCCGCGCCTGGAGCAGCACCGCCGACTCGTCGACGTTGAGCGCCACCCCGTCGTCCGCGCGCCGCAGCGCACGGCGCATAGCCGCCGGCGACGGTGCGACCGTCGGCGCCGCGGGTTCCGCCGGGGTCATCGGCACCGGATTCGGAAGGGGTGTGCTCGTGCGATCGCCGGAATCGGAGGAAGTCACTCCCCGATGATGCTCCATCGGGCGGATCGGACGCCAACACCCCTCCCGCCGGTCCGTCCACGCCGGGGCCGTGCACCCACGCCCCGGCAGGCACATGATGGGGGCATGAGTGGCGACGACAGCGACCTTCCCGACGAGGATCTCGGCGGCGACCCCGCCTGCTGGCTCAACCGGGTGTGCCCGGAGTGCGGGCTGTTCGTCGAGGACCGCCGTGCCCGGGCCTGCCCGCGGTGCGACAGCGCGCTGCCGGCGGAGTGAGCGCGGCCCGGAGACCGTGGATCGTCAGCGGCGCGTCGCCGACCCACGCGCGAACGACCGCGCCAGCGCCCGGTTGGCCAGCCAGATGCCCGCGGGGACCAGCCCGACGAACAGCAGCAGCAGTGCGCGCCAGTCCGCCGGCAGCACCGCGTCACCGCCGGGCCCGTCCGCTGCCGCCAGCAGATAGACGAGCAGGAAGCCGATCAACGGCGCGGCGATCAGCGGAGTCCTGTCCGTCAATCGGCCCGCGAGGACGACCAGCCCCAGATTGGCCAGCGCCGCCACCAGCACCGTCACCGGGACCGGGATGCCGCCGACCCACAGCGGAAGGAACAGCACCGAGATCAGACCCACCGCCACGCCGTCGGCGAACAGAAGCACGGCCAGGGCGACCGTCAGGCCCGTCGCCCGGTCCGCGCCGGCGACCGCTGAGGCACTCACGCTCCGACGAGCCCCTGGAGCACCGAAAAGATCATCTCCAACATCGGGATCTCCTGGGCCTGACTCTGCGCCATGTGCGTGATCGACCCCTGGTAGGACCCGTGCAACTGTTCCGGTGAGATGAACGGCGGTACCAGGTCGAGTGACGTGTAGTCGTGCATCGTGTCCTCCAGTCGTCGGCATGCGTGCGCTCCCCGTGCAGGCCACGGGGAGCCCGGCGCATGCCGATGCGCGTGTTCCCGCTCCGTACGGCCTCCCCGACCCACGAGGACACCCATCCTAACCGCCGGGCACCGACGGTGTGACTCCCGCTACTGTTCGCCGCCGCCCGTGCCGCCGACCGGCTTCCCGCCCAGGCCGAGCCCGGAGAACAGCCCCTCCTCGCGGCCGCCCGTGCCGGGGCGGCCCGGGCGGCCGCGGGCGAGCACGAAGAACTCCCGGTCGGCCACCGGTTGCGCGATGTCGTTGGACAGCGCGTAGGCCTCGCCGCCGGCGGCCACCTGCACCTGGGTCGCATGGGCGGCGAGCGCCGCCCGCTTGGCGCTGAGGAACCCGGAGATGTCCACCTCGGCGGTGACCGATTCGGCGGGCACCGCGGGCAGGTCGCGGGGCTCCGGCACAGACCAGTGCCCCGGCACCGGCCCGAGGGCCGCGAGCCCGTCGGCCACCGCCCGGTCCTCCATGACCGTCCAATAGAGCTTGGGCGTGTCCCAGCGGTCCCGCGCCGCCTCCACCGCCGCCATCGTCACCTCGTGCGCGCGGATGTGGTCGGGGTGCCCGTAGCCGCCGTCCGGGCCGTAGGTGACCACCACGTGCGGTCGCAGCCGCGCGATCTCCGCGGACAGCTCCCCCACCGCAACGTCCGCGGGGGCCCGCACGAAGGCACGAGGGTGCCGCGCGGAGGGCGTGCCCGCCATGCCGGAGTCGCGCCAGCGTCCCGCGCCGCCCAGGAACCGGGGCGGCGGCCCGCCCAGGGCGTCGAGGGCGGCGGCCAGCTCGGATATCCGGTACCCGCCGAGCTGGTCCGCCTGATCCGCCGCCAGCTGCGCCCACCGGTCGCCTATCACCTCCCCCTGCTCACCGAGCGTGCAGGTGATCACGGTGACCTCGGCGCCCTCCGCCGCATAGCGGGCGATGGTGCCCCCGGTCGTGATGGTCTCGTCGTCCGGGTGCGCGTGCACCAGCAGCAGCCGGCCGCCCTCCGCGCTCCCGCCGGCCGTCATTTGGGCGCCTTCGTCGTGGTCGGCGGAACCGACGATGTCTCCTTGGCGGTGCGGTGCCATCCGGCGGCGTTGATGAACAGCGCCGTCGCCAGACGGCCGTCCCCGAGCATGGTGCCCTCGATCGCATTGGTCGAGCCGATCGCGCCGGTGTCCTGGAGGATCGGCAGCGTCGTCGCGAACGACCAGGCGGCCGGGTCGACCGCCTCGATGAGGTCGGCGTCGGAGACCTTCCCCTCCAGCGCCTGCGCGATCACCGGTTGCAGCTGCTCGTCGCAGATGCCGCCGAGGTTG
>CAYVJJ010000326.1:0-1776 GCA_964451655.1 uncultured Mycobacteriaceae bacterium
ACATGGCCCTGGCCTACTTCAAGACCGGGGTGATCGCCGCCGGGATCGCGCACCGCACCGCCGCCGGAGCCCCGGCCGGCGAGGACCAGGCGGCCGGGGCCGTGCCCGAGTACATGAGCCTGGGACTCCGCGCCGTGCGGGGATGATCCGGGCCCGCAGCCCTCGGCGGTGACGCCGGCGACGGATCCCACGGCCCCGTACGTCCGCCTCCTGCGTGGCCGGCGCGCGGTCTACAGAGACTGGAACAGTGCGAACACCGGGACCAGGATCACGGCGGACGCTCTGGCGAACGCGCTGTCGTCCATGTTGTCCGTGATCCAATCACTGAGGCTTCCGAAAACGCTCATCGTTCCTCCTTGAACGCGGTTGCGCTGCCGCCGGGGGACGCCGCCTGCAGGTCGCCGATCCCTACGGGTCACCGATCGCGGCGCACGGTTCCGGCGTGCACTGACGGGATCCACCGTACTCTTGCCATTGAATTAATGATAGGGCGGAAATTCTGGTGGGCGGCCTCCACGGTCGAATCGACGACACTCCCGTCTGTCGAACCGACGACGCCCCCGTGGCGCGAGCTGTGTTGAGCGCCCGTGGCGCACCTGTGACCATGGGTGCGTGACCGCCACCGATGAACTGCACGGCCTCAAGGACCGGGTACGCCGACGCGTCGAACGGATCCGCGGCCGGTTGCTGACCCTCAGCCACGGGATCCATGCCGATCCCGAGCTCGCCTTCACCGAACACCATGCAGCGCATGCTGTCTCGTCGCTGCTTGCGGACGAGGGTTTCACCGTGGAACACGGCGTCGGGGGACTCGGTACCGCGTTCATCGCCCGGTACGGCGACGGGGACGTGACCATCGGCCTGTGCGCGGAGTACGACGCGCTGCCGGAACTCGGCCACGCCTGCGGGCACAACATCATCGCCGCCGCGTCCGCCGGTGCCGGGGTGGGTCTCGCCGAGGTGGCCGACGAGCTCGGCATCCGCGTCGCCGTCGTCGGGACCCCGGCCGAGGAGCACGGCGGCGGCAAGGTCCTTCTGCTGGAGCGGGGGGTCTTCGACGACGTGACGGTGGCGATGATGGTGCACCCCGAGACCGAGGACATGCACCCGCACGACGTCGCCACACCCGGCGTCGCCCGCTTCACCGTCACCTACACCGGCCGGCCCGCCCACGCCGCCGCCACCCCGCACCTGGGGGTCAACGCCGCCGACGCCGCTGTGGTGGCCCAGGTGGCGATCGGGTTGCTGCGCCAGCAACTCTCCGGGGGATGCCGCATCGGCCTGTTCGTGAGCAAGGGCGGAGACGCCACCAACATCATCCCCGCCGAGACGGTCGTCGAGTGCGAGATCCGCGCCTTCGACACCGCCACGATGGACGACCTGCACCGGCGGGTCGTCGCGTGTTTCGAGGCCGGCGCGCTCGCAGCCGGGGCCGAGGTCGCGATCACGCAGACCGAGCCCGCGTACGCCCCGGTACGGCAGGACCCGGTGCTCGCCGACTACTACGTCCGCAACCTCGCGCTGGTGGGACGCACTCCGGCCCCGCGCGGCAGGCGCACGGTCGGCTCCACGGACATGGGCAACGTCACGCAGGCTCTGCCGGGGCTGCATCCGATGATCGCCATCGCGGGCGCGGAGAACCACCCGCACACCGGAGGTTTCGCGGACGACGCACGCTCGGACGCGGCTGATCTGACTGTGCTCGACGGGGCGCTGGCGCTCGCGTTCACCGGGGTCGATGTCGGCGCGAATCCCGATGCGCGGGCGGGCTTCCGC
>CAYVJJ010000326.1:1876-3470 GCA_964451655.1 uncultured Mycobacteriaceae bacterium
ACGGTCGGGCTCACTTGAACAATGCAGACGCGTATTTCGCGACGAGCCCCGGATAGAGCCTGGGGACCGCCCGCACCAGCAGGTCGAGCGCCCTCGCATCGTTGCCGACGATCACCCGGCCGCGGCCCGCCTCCACCCCGTCGATGATGGTGCGCGCCGCCCTTTCCGGGGGCATCCTGAGCAGCTTCTCGTTGTAGGTGCGCACGCGTGCGCGGTCCTCTCCGGTGATCTCCCGCCCTGTCGACTCGGCGTGCGCCAGCGCCGCGTTGGCGATGTTGGTCTTCACCCCGCCCGGATGCACCACGGTCACCTGCACCGGCCGACGCGCCTCGATCATCTCCGCGCGCAGGGTCTCGGTGAAACCGCGGACCCCGAACTTCGCGGTGCAGTACGGCCCCAGCTTCGACTGCGCCATGATCCCGTTCAGGCTCGAGATATTGATGACATGCCCTTCCCCCGACGCGATCAAGTGCGGAAGGAACGCCTTGGTGCCGTGGATGACACCCCACAGGTTGATCCCCAGCACACGCTCGAACACGTCCCAGTCCGCATCCAGGATGGTACGGCTGTCTCCGGAGACTCCCGCGTTGTTGAAGACCATGTGGACGACGCCGTAGTGCGTCGCCACCTGGTCGGCGAACGCGGACACGGCGCCGCGGTCGCCGACGTCCACCCGGGTGCCGTAGGCATCGGCCCCACGGCGCTGAACCTGCTGGACCGTGTCGGCCAACCCGACCTCGTCGATATCGGCCAGCGCCAGCCGCGCGCCGCGCCGCGCGGCCTCCAGCGCGAGTTCCCGTCCGATGCCCGAGCCGGCTCCGGTGATCACTACGACTTTTCCGTTCACACCGGTCATGCCATGCCTCCACTCCTGGTTTCCGCACCCGCGGCGATCGGGCCGTGCACCAACGCTATCCGACGTGGTGCCCGTGACACGCGAGTCGCGTTTCACGTGAAACACCGGATATCCAATACGGCCGGGAGTGTGGACGATACAAGCACCGCAAGACAGCACGGCACGGACGCCGCGCGGCGCCCGGCCGAGGACCGCACCGCGCAAGCCCTGCATCCGCTGCTCGCGGCACGGACGTCGACGAAGGCCGCCTCGTCGGGCGGACCCTCGCCGCATAGCGGTTCCGTCCCGAACGCCACGTCCTGAAGCTCATGTCCACCGGCGATGTCCGCCGGGCGCTCGCGGGCGCGGCCCCCGACGCCGGGTGGGCCGAGGCCCGGCCGTCGTCACCGGCGGCGTCAGTCGCCCGGAGGGATCTCCGGCAGCCGGTCGGCACCCCAGCTGCGCTCGATGTATCCGCGGACCCGGTCGAGTTCGTCCTGCGTGACCGACTCGACCTCGCCCGGTTCGAGCACGTCGAAGTGGAAGATGTACAGCCGCGCGGCGAACTGCTCGAACGGAAGCGACGCCTCGCCGGGACGCTCGCCGCTGCCGGCCGTGCTCACCACCACCCCGTCGCCCCAGTCCTGGCCGCTGTCGTTGTTGGGGTTGTAGAAGTACACCCGCATCGTCGACTCGGGGTCCACGCCCACGCGCAGGATCGTGATGGCGTGCCAGCCGACGAACCGTGCCGCGCTGTCG
>CAYVJJ010000327.1:0-3464 GCA_964451655.1 uncultured Mycobacteriaceae bacterium
CGGCCTCAGCCCAGCGCCTGCCGGATGTCGTCCTTGAGGTCGCGCACATCCTCGAGGCCCACGGACACGCGCACCACGCCGTCGGTGATGCCGATGGCCGCGCGCCCTTCCGGGCCCATCGCGCGGTGCGTGGTGGTGGCCGGGTGCGTGGTCATCGACTTGGCGTCGCCGAGGTTGTTCGAGATGTCCAGGATGCGCAACCGGTTGAGGAACTCGAAGGCGCGTGCCTTGCCCTGCCCCTCCGGGGCGTCCAGCTCGAAGGTGATCACCGATCCGCCGCCGGACATCTGCGCCCGGGCCAGGTCGTACTGGGGGTGCGAGGGCAGGAACGGGTACTTGACCCACTTGACCGCCTCGCTCGACTCGAGCACCTCCGCCAACTCCAGTGCGCTGGCCGCCATCTTCTCCACCCGCATCGCCATCGTCTCGAGCCCCTTGAGCAGGGTCCAGGCGTTGAACGGGCTCAGCGAGGGGCCCGTGTGGCGGATCAGGTGCTTGACCGGCCCGCCGATGAACTCCTCCGTGCCCAGGATCGCGCCGCCCATCACCCGGCCCTGCCCGTCGATGTGCTTGGTCCCGGAGTACACGGTGACATCGGCGCCGAGCTCCAAGCTGTTCTGCAGCACGGGGGTGGCGAAGACGTTGTCGAGCACCACGGTGGCGCCCGCGGCGTGCGCCATCTCGGACACCTGCCGCACGTCGACGATCTCCTGCATGGGATTCGAGGGCGTCTCGAAGAACACGGCCTTGGTGGGCTTGGACAGCGCCTCGCGCCACTGGTCCAGGTCGGTGCCATCGACGAAGACCGTCTCCACACCCCAGCGCGGCAGCAGCTCGTTGCAGATCACGAAGCACGAGCCGAACAGGCTGCGCGAGGCCACCAGCCTGTCCCCGCTCCCGCACAACGCCGCCAGCGCCGTGAACACCGCGGACATCCCGGTGGCGGTGGCGTAGCAGGCCTCGGCGCCGTCGAGCAGCCGCATCCGCTCCTGGAACATCTCGACCGTGGGATTGCCGTAGCGCGAGTACACGAAGCGCTCGTCCTCGCCGGTGAAGGCGCGCTCGGCCGCCTCGGCGCTGTCGTAGACGTAACCGGAGGTGAGGTAAAGCCCCTCGGCGGTCTCCTGGTACTGCGAGCGCATGACACCGCCGCGGATGCCCACGGTGGCGGGGCGGACGCCGGCGGGCAGGCCGTCGCGGGAATCGTCGGCGGGACGCTGGTTCTCGGGCTGGTCGGGCATGGCGGGCGCCTCCGTGGGGCGGGTCGGTGCGGCCGCGGCGTCGGGGCCGGGCGCGGAAGTGGAGCAGGGTGCGCAAGTGGGGTGCGCTCGGGAGCAGGACGTCAGGACTGACACCAGGGAAGGCCCGCGGCGCGCCATCCTGCGCTGCCGCGGTGCCGCCGGGCGTCCAGGGCGCCCTCGAACCCCTCGAGCACGTTGTAGGCGGGCCCCAGGCCGGCGCCCGTGGCGGCGGCGGCCGCGCCCATGGACCGGTGGCCGGAGCGGCACAGGAACAGCACCGGGGAGTCCCCGTCGGCGGCTGCGCCGCCATCGCCGGCGGCCCGGCCGGTCCCGCCGCGTTCGGCCGCGAGCTCCCCGCGCAGCTCGTCGAGGAACCGCGGATTGGGCCGGCCCGACGGGAAGTCGATCCACTCGACGAAACGCGCCCGGCGCCCCAGCTGCGACAGGTCCGGGACCCCGACGAACTGCCACTCCGCGCCGGTGCGGACATCCACCAGCACCGCACACGGGTCGTCGTGGAGCATCCGCCAGGCCTCCGACGGAGTCACGTCGCCCGCGTAGCCTTGAGCCTGCGGGAACGCCGAATCCGCCATCACCGAACCTTCCGCCTCACCGAGCGCCTGCGGTCCGCTCCCCGGTACCGGGAGGGACCGTTCCAGTGTGTCACCGCGCGCGTGCGGGCCGCACCGCAGGGCACCCCGGAGAGGGTCGGATGTGGCGACGGTCACGGCTTTTCAACCGGGAGACAAGTGTCACCTCTATCACAGTCAGGACGGCCCGGCGCATAGACTGGAATATCCATACATGTGCCACCACGACAAAAAGGGTTTGAAGTGAATCGTCCACTGCGCGTCGCAATCATTGGAGCAGGGCCTGCCGGCATCTACGCCGCAGACGCCCTGATGAAATCCGATACCGCGACCTGCGGCTGTGGCGTGAGCATCGACCTGTTCGAGCGCATGCCGGCGCCGTTCGGCCTCATCCGCTACGGCGTGGCCCCGGACCATCCCCGCATCAAGGGCATCGTGGCCGCGCTCCACAAGGTGCTCGACAAGCCCCAGGTGCGCCTGCTCGGCAACATCGACTACGGCAACGACATCACGCTGGACGACCTGCGTGCGATGTACGACGCGGTGGTGTTCTCCACCGGAGCCAACGCCGACCGTCCGCTGAACATCCCGGGCATCGACCTCGACGGCAGCTTCGGGGCAGCGGACTTCGTCTCCTGGTACGACGGCCACCCCGACGTGCCCCGCACCTGGCCGCTGGAGGCGGAGTCGGTGGCCGTGCTCGGCGTCGGCAACGTGGCGCTGGACGTGGCCCGGGTCCTGGCCAAGACGGGCGACGAGCTGCTGCGCACCGAGATCCCCTCCAACGTCTACGAGGGGCTCAAAGCGAACAAGGCCACGGACGTGCACGTGTTCGGCCGCCGCGGCCCCGCGCAGGCCAAGTTCACGCCGCTGGAGCTCAAGGAGCTCAACCACTCGCCGAACATCGAGGTCATCGTCGACCCGGAGGACATCGACTACGACGAGGCGTCCGAGACGGCCCGGCGCAACTCCAAGATCGTCGACCAGGTCGCCAGCATCATCCAGGACTACGCGCTGCGCGATCCGGGCGACAGCCTCAACCGCATCCACCTGCACTTCTTCGAGAACCCGGTGGAGGTCCTCGGCGAGGACGGCAAGGTGGCGGGCCTGCGCACCGAGCGCACCGAGCTGGACGGCACCGGCAACGTGCGCGGCACGGGCCGGTTCAACGAGTGGCCCGTGCAGGCGGTCTACCGCGCGGTGGGCTACCTGTCGCAGAACATCGCCAAGCTGCCGTTCGACGAGCAGGCGGGCACGATCCCCAACGAGGCGGGCCGCGTGACCGACGAGGACGGCGCGCACTTCACCGCCACCTACGTCACCGGCTGGATCAAGCGCGGGCCGGTGGGGCTGATCGGCTCCACCAAGGGCGACGCCAACGAGACCGTCGCGTGCCTGCTCGAGGACCTGGAGGCGGGCCGGCTCCCGCAGCCGGAGAACCCCGCCGAGGACGCGATCGTGCAGTTCCTCGATTCCAGGGGCCACCCGTACACCACCTGGGACGGCTGGTACAAGCTCGACGCCTACGAGCGCGGTCTCGGCGAGGACGAGGGCCGCGAGCGCGTCAAGGTGGTCGAGCGCGAGGACATGCTCCGCGCCTCGCACGGCGCCTGAGCCGAGCCGCTTCCGCGAA
>CAYVJJ010000328.1:0-3451 GCA_964451655.1 uncultured Mycobacteriaceae bacterium
CGGCTGCGGGCGCGGATCACCGTGCGGCGGAAGAGCCCCCGCGCCGCAGCAGGCCACAGGTCACACGTTGTGGTAGGCCGCAGGTCACACGTTGTGGTAGGCCGCAGGTCACACGTTGTGGCAGGCCACGTAGTGACCGTCGCCCACCTCACGCATCTGCGGCTCCTCCCGGCTGCACCGCTCCGTGGCCAGAGGGCACCGGGTGTGGAACCGGCAACCGGTGGGCGGGTCGAGCGGCGACGGCAGATCGCCTTCGAGCATGTCCGCACCGGCATCCCTGTCCTCGCCGGACCGGTCGCGCTCCGGGTCGGGGATCGAATCCAGCAGCAGACGGGTGTACGGGTGCTTGGCGGACGTCTCTATCCCGTCGCTCGGCGCGATCTCGCACACCTTGCCCAGGTAGAGGACCATCATCCGGTCGCTGATGCTCTTGACCACCGCGATGTTGTGCGCGATGAACATCATCGTCAGCTCGAACTCCTGCTTGAGCTCCTCGAGCAGGTTGAGGATCTGCGCCTGCACCGACACGTCCAGACTCGACACCGGCTCGTCGCAGATCAGCATCTTGGGCTTGAGCATGAGCGCCCGCCCGATGCACACCCGCTGGCACTGCCCGCCGGAGAGCTCCCCGGGGGTGCGGTCCCAGACGGCGTCCGGGTCCAGTCCCACGTTGGACAGCATCTCGCGGCCCAGCGTCTCCAACCGCTTCTTGTCCCGCACGCCCCAGATCTGCAGGCCCTCGGTGATCAGGTGCTTGACCTTGCGCCGCGGGTTCAGCGACGACACCGGGTCCTGCATGATCATCTGCATGTGGTTGCGGAACTGCCGCAGCGCCTTGGGACTGAACTTCTGCAGCTCGTATCCGTCCAGTGTGGTGCTGCCGCCGGTGGGTTTGGGCAGCTGGAGCACCGCCCGCCCCGCGGTCGACTTGCCGCAGCCGGATTCGCCCACGATGCCGAGGGTTTCACCGGCCAGCAGATCGAAGCTGATGCCGGACACCGCGTGCACCTTCTGCTTGCCCGCGTCGAATTCCACCACGAGATCCTCGACGCTGAGCATCGGCTTGGCGTCCGGACGCAGGTGCGCTTTGCCTGTTCCCGCCATCAGACGGCCTCCAACTTCAGCTCGCGTCCGGCCGCGGTGCGCCCGGCCTTCTCGTTGGCGGCGAGCGCCGCATCGCCCTCGGGGGTGCCCACCGGATAGTGGCACGCCACCCGGTGCGGGTGCCGCGGATCGGCGGAGGGCTCGTCGGCACCGTCCTCCGCGGCAGTGAGCGCCGGGGCCTCGGTGAGGCAGCGCTCCTGCGCGTAACGGCAGCGGTCCGCGAACGCGCACCCCGCGATGGGCTTGGTCATGTCCGGCAGCCCGCCCTCGATCGACTCGAGTGCGGTGTGCGGCGGGTCCTCGAGGCTGGGGATCGCCGCCAGCAGCGCCGTGGTGTACGGGTGCCGGGGTGCGGCGAAGAGCTGCCTGGTGGGCGCCGTCTCCACCACGCGTCCGGCGTACATCACCGCGACACGGTCGGTCTGACCGGCGACGACTCCCAGGTCGTGGCTGACGAGTACGGACGCCATGCCGGTCTCGTGGCGCAGGTCGTCGAGCAGGTCGAGGATCTGCTTCTGCACCGTCACGTCCAGGGCCGTGGTCGGCTCGTCGGCGATGACGAGCGTGGGATCGCAGGCGAGGGCGATCGCGATGACGACGCGCTGGCGCATGCCCCCGGAGAGCTCGTGCGGGTACTGGTCGATGCGGCGCGTCGGCTCGGGGATCCGGACCTTGCGCAGCAGTTCGACGGCCCGCTCGCGGGCCTGCTTCCTGTCCAGTCCCATGTGCACGCGGATCGACTCGGTGAGTTGCGTGCCGATGTGTTTGAGCGGGTTCAGGGCGGTCATCGGATCCTGGAAGATCATCGCGATGTCGTTGCCCCACAGGCGCCGCTGCTCCTTGCGGCTGAGCCCCTGCATGTCATGGCCGGCGAAGCGCACCTCGCCGGTGATCCTGGTGGCGGTGTCACGCGAGATCAGGCCCATCGCCGTCTTGCCCAGCACGGACTTGCCGGAGCCGGACTCGCCCACCAGGCCCAGCGTCTCGCCCGCATCGAGCGTCAGCGATACGTCGTCGACGGCGTGCAGCCAGCCGCGCTTGGTGCGGAACCGGGTGGACAGGTTCTCGATCGTCAGCAACGGCGAATCGGGCTTCGGGGCGCCGGTGTCCCGGCCGACGCCGTCGCCGGTCTCGGCGGTGGTGCTCATCGGTGACCTCCGTACCCGCGCCGGGCGGGCTCTGACTGGTGGATGCGGCAGGGGATGCGTGCGGGGGCGGTCACAG
Source organism: uncultured Mycobacteriaceae bacterium (assembly GCA_964451655.1). Taxonomy (GTDB): domain Bacteria; phylum Actinomycetota; class Actinomycetes; order Mycobacteriales; family Mycobacteriaceae; genus Tomitella. The sequence goes on from CAYVJJ010000328.1 coordinate 2,329, forward strand.
CTTCACCCCCGTCCCGCCGGCGGTGGCCTTCTGCGCCTTCTCACCGACGATGTTGAATGCGAAGACCGTGAGGAACAGGAACACGCCGGGCACCAGGACGATGAACGGGTGCTGCTCGAACACGCCGCCCTGCCCTTCGGCGATCATGTTGCCCCAGGTGGGGTCCGGCGGCTTGATGCCCAGCCCCAGGAAGCTCAGCGAAGCCTCGGCCACGATCAGCACCGAGATCATCACCATGCCCAGCGACAGCAGCGGCAGCGCCACGTTGGGAGCCAGTTCGCGGAGCATCACGCGCCAGCGCGTGGCACCCATCGCGCGCGCGGCCAGCACGAACTCGCGGGACGCGAACGCGATGGTGTTCGCCCGCGCGATGCGGATCATGCTGGGGATCGCCAGCAGCGCCAACGCGAACGCGATGTTGCGCAGGTTGGGCTCGAGCACGGACCCGAGCGCGATCAGCAGGATCAGTGCGGGGACGGCCAGCAGCGAGTTGGTGAACACGCCGATGACCGCGTCGGTCTTGCCACGGAAATAGCCGGCGCAGATGCCCAGGATCCCGCCGATCAGGATGCCGATGATCACGGCCGCCACCGCCACGATCAGCGAGGCGCGGGCGCCGTAGATGCAGCGCGCCAGCAGGTCCAGGCCGAAGTTGTTGGTGCCCAGCGGGTGGTCCGAGAACAGGCTCGGCGGCGCGTAGCCCTTCTCGCCCAGCGTCTTGGTGGTGTCCCTGTACTCGCCCAGGGGCAGCAACGGCGCGATCACGGCCGCCAGGATCAGCAGTGTCAGCCACACCCCCGACAGCACGAAGGTCAGGTCGAAATCGCCGCCGAACTTCGCCAGGCCGATGCGGCGCAGACCCATGTAGACGCCGGCCAGGCCCACCAGCACCGCCGGCACGCGCACACCCATGATGATGGCGGATGCGACGAGGCCGAACACCAGCAGTGCGAGGCCGGCGACGAACAGGATCGCACCCCAGCGGTAGAGCCGCTTGCGCTCGCCTGCCTCGTCGGCGTCGAAGACCGTGTTGCCGTCGGGGCCGGAGCCCGGGGGGCCGCCCACTGCGGGTTCGTCGATAAGGATGTCAGACATTTGCGCGTCGGCTCCTCGGGTCGAGGTA
>CAYVJJ010000329.1:0-3448 GCA_964451655.1 uncultured Mycobacteriaceae bacterium
AGCACCGCCTGCGCGATGCTCGTCTCGTCGTACCAGCTCGTCAGATCACCGGCTGAGAAGATCGACAGCGGCACATCGCTCCACGAGTGCACGGCCACCAGCGGAACCGCGCGCAGCGAGGCCTCCTCGTACGCGGCCTCCACGGCGGTGGCGCCGTTCTCCGATCCGTCGACGCCCACCACCACGGGGCGCTCATCGCGGTAGACGTCCCCGTCCCGCGCGCGCACCACGACGACCTGGCACGTCGCCAGCCGCACCAGCAGCGAACTCAGCGATCCCAGCAATCCCCGGGCCACTCCGCCCCGACCGCTCTCGCCGACGACGACGGTGCCCGCCGCCTCCGCATGCTCCAGCATCGTTCGGCCGACGGGACCGGCCTCCACCGTCGCGGTCACCGCGATCCCCGGCGCATCCTCGAGCGCCTGCGCGACGGCAGAGTCGGCCACCTCCTGCGCGGGCCGGTCGAGTGCGTCGACGGCCCTGCGGAGCAGCCGCCCCGTGAACCCGACCCCCAGCGGCGTGGGGATGACGACGACGACTGTCAGCGGAACGCGGTGCCGGCGCGCGAAGTCGGCCGCCCACCGCACTGCGCTCTCGGCATGAGCCGAGCCGTCCGTCCCCACGACGACGGGTCCGGCCGTGGCCATCGATCGCCCCTCTCCCCGCACGCCGCGCGCGCACCCGGCAATTACGCTCCCCCTGACACTAAGGGTGTTGAGGAAGTCCCACAGTCCATTAGGCCCAGATCCGCTCGGACGGCACCTCGGTCTTCCGCGTCTTCGGCGGCTGACGCACGTACCAGGCCAGCACTCCGAGCAGCACCAGGAACAGCAGCGGGTAGAGGTTCCCCATCGCGTGGACGAGGCCGTCGGGTGCGGGGAACAGGTAGATGCCCACGGCGTAGCTTCCGTCCGGCCTGTCGTACACCCACGCGCCCAGCAGCGCCCAGTACCCCAGCACCGCGGCCCACCACGCGGCCGCCGACCGCCACGTCCCGCCCGTCAGAGCACGGTGCACCCCGTACACCAGCAGTGGGACGAACCACACCCAGTGGTGGCTCCACGAGAACGGCGAGACGACCCGCGCGGCGAGCCCCGCGAGCGCGACGGCGAGAAGCGTCTCGCCGCGCCGGGACAGCCGCCGCACCACCACCATGCTCACCGCGACGACCACCGCCGACAGCACCAGCCACAGCCAGGCCGGAGCGTCGTGGCCCAGCATCCGTGCGATCGCGCCGCGCAGCGACTGATTCGCGGGGTGGGAGTCCGCTTCTATGCGGGTCGAATCGAAGAAGGTGTCCCGCCAGTACCGTTGCGAATCGGACGGCATCACCGCCCAGGCGATCGCCGCCGTCGCGAGCAGCACACCCATGGCCGTCGCGGCGGCGCGCCAGCGCCTGAGCACCGCGTAGTACAGCACGAAGTAGACGGGCGTGAGCTTGATGCCCGCGGCCAGGCCGATGGCGGCGCCCTTCCACCGGCTGCGCGCCGCCAGCGCGATGTCCCACAGCACGAGCACCATGAGCACGATGTTGATCTGTCCGAAGAACAGCGTGGTGCGCACCGGCTCGAGGAACACGCACACGATCGCCAGCAACACCGAGGCCGACGCCGAGAACCGGCCGAACCGGTGCCCCAGCAGGCGCAGGCACAGCCCGATCGCCACCGCCAGCAGCACGACGGTGGCGGCCATCCAGAGGTAGACGTCGCCGCGCGGGAGGAGCCCCAAAGGGATGAACGCCAGGGTCGAGAACGGCGGATACGTGTAGTAGAGCCCGTACAGCACGGGGCCGCCGTACAGCGGCATGTCATGCAGCGCGCGGACGGCGCCCTCGCGGTAGACGTCGATGTCGATGCCGCCGGCGAAGATGCCGTCCTGCGCCAGCGGGTCGCGCGTCGTCAGCACGAGCACCACCGAGGCGCAGGCCGTCAGGGCCAGCAGGACGAGCGCGACGGCCTTGCGCCGGCGTCCGGGAACGGAGCGCGAACGCGCTGCCGCGGGAGCGGCGGGTGTCCGGGGACGGCCCGATGCGGCGGGCGCGGCGGGCACAGTAGCTGCTGCGGGCACGGCGGCTGCGGCGGGTTCTGCGGGGATGGGCGCTGCAGTGACGGCCTCGCCCCGGCGGGTACTTTCCCCCACGTCCCCGACCGGGTGCTTCTCGATCGTCACCAGCACCGTCCCCCTTCACGACCTCGGGTCAACCGTAGACCCGCGCGTCGTCCTCGTGGGCCAGGTCACCCGGCTCGGCGTGTGCGGAGAGCCGCTTCTCCAGTTTCGCCACCCACCGTGCGGGGAGCAGTTCCGCCGCGGTGAGCACGTGCCGGATCCCGTCGGCGTCCCGCTTGTCGACGTTCATCACCCGGTTCACCTCGAAGGCCGTGACGTCGTGCCCGGCGCGCTCCACCAGGACCGCCCTGTCCCCGGCGCCCACCCGGCCGGGCTCGAGCACGGCCAGGTAGAAGCCGGTGCGCCCCGTCCGCTGCACGTGCACCGGCATCTCGGTGATCCCGTGCGCGAGACCCAGCTTGTAGCAGGGGCGGCGCGGTGCGGTCACCCGGACCAGCGCGGAGCCGATGCGGTACACATCCCCCGGGCGCACCGCCCGCTCGTCCCATGCGGTGCCGCCCGCTCCGGTGACTCGCAGATTCTCGCCCAGCCCGCGGTCGCTGAGGTCGCGGCCCAGCTCACGTTCCCAGCACCGGTAGTGCTCGGCCGGGTAGACGAGCACGGCCTTCTGCGGCCCGCCGTGGTTCGTGCCGTCGGCCTGCGCATCCCCGTCGAACCCCAGCCGGCCCAGCTCGACGGCTCCGTCACGCGGGCGCTTGCCCAGGGCGGAGGCGACGGTGCCCTCGCGGCCCACCGTCGCACGGTCGAGCACGCCGACCGCACCCGTGCGCACCTGCAGCACCCGGGCGACGGCCCCCGGCGCGGACGCTCCGGAACCGTCCGCCTCGGAGGTGCCCGGCTCGTGCCTCGTCTCGATCATGCCGATCCCCTCTCCGATCGCGGGACCGGCCGGCCCAGACCCGGCGTCCGGTTCAGTGCCCCCGGTCGATCCACTCCTGCAGATGCGGGGCCTCGGCGCAGATCGACGTCCCCTCACCGTGACCGGTGTAGACCGTCACCTCCCCGGGAAGCGTGAGCAGCCGCTCGCGGATCGACGCGATGATGGTGGGGAAGTCCGAGTACGAACGCCCCGTGGCCCCCGGCCCTCCGCGGAACAGCGTATCGCCGCTGAACAGCGCGGCCTTCGCGGGCTGGTAGAGGCACACCGATCCGGGGGAGTGCCCCGGCGTGTGGAGGACCTCCAGGTGGGTGCCGGCCACCGCCACGCGCTGGCCGTCGTGCAGCGGCCGGTATTCCGCGTCCGGGTGCGTCTGACGCCAGAGCACATCGTCGTCGGGGTGCAGGAGGATCGGCGCGCCGAAGCGGCGGGCCAGTTCCGGCG
>CAYVJJ010000330.1:0-3448 GCA_964451655.1 uncultured Mycobacteriaceae bacterium
ACTTCTTCCACTACGCCAACCACGTCGAGGCGGTCTGGCTGGTCGAGGGCGAGGGCGAGCTGGTCGATCTCGACAACGACAAGACCTACCCGCTGGCCGACGGGACGATGTACCTCCTCAACGGGCACGAGCGTCACAAGGTGATCGCCAAGACGCAGCTGCGCATGCTGTGCGTGTTCAACCCGCCGGTGGTGGGCACCGAGGTGCACGACGAGAACGGCGTCTACCCGCTGGTCGAGGTCGAGGACTGAGCGACCCCGCTGGATCGTACGAGCGCAGGCCCCGGTGGTGTGTTCCACCGGGGCCTGCGCCGTCCCGTCTCCGTGCGGCTGCAGCCCGCCGCCGCGGGCGCCGCCGACGGTCACACCCGCTGGACGAGCTCGGCCGGCCGGCATTGCCTCCGGCCGGCCCCGCGCATCCGGGTCAGAGCGGCACCAGGTCGTCGGCGTGGACCACGGCATGCCGCAGGTCCTCCGGAAGCTCCCCGCTGCTGTGGCCGATCATCGCCGGCAGTTCGGACGAGTCGTAGGACACGACACCGCGGCCGACCGGCGCAGCATCGGGCCCCAGGAGCTCCACCACGTCGCCCTCCGAGAAGTGCCCGCTGACCCCGGTGATGCCGGCGGCCAGCAGCGAACTACGACGCTGCGATACCGCCTGCACCGCCCCGGAGTCCAGGTGCAGCGCGCCCGCGGTGTCCGCGGCGTGCCGCACCCAGAATCGCCGGGCGGACATGCGGTGCTCCCGCGCGGCGAATACCGTGCCGACCTGTCCGCCGGACAGGGCGTCCGCGGCCGACGACGCACCCGCCAGCAGGACGGGCACCCCGCCGTCGGCGGCCAACACGGCGGCCGACAGTTTGGTCGCCATCCCGCCCGTCCCCAGGCTGCCCCCGGTTCCGGCGATGACGTCCGCCAGGTCGCCCGGGCCGCGGACTTCGTCGATGAAGCGCGCGTCGCCTTTGCGCGGATCGGAATCGTAGAGACCGTCCACGTCGGACAGCAGTACCAGGGCATCGGCACTCACGAGGTGGGCCACCAGCGCGGCCAGCCGATCGTTGTCGCCGAACTTGATCTCGCTCGTCGCCACTGTGTCGTTCTCGTTGACCACTGCCACGGCATGCAGCGTGCGCAGCCGGTCGAGGGTGCGCTGGGCATTGCGGTGGGCGTCGCGCCGCGCGAAATCACCGGCCGTCAGCAGGACCTGCGCCACCGTGCGCTTATGACGAGCGAACGCCCGCTGCCACTCCCCCACCAGCGCCAGTTGCCCCACCGCGGCGGCGGCCTGTTTGGTGGCCAGATCACGGGGGCGCTGCCCGAGCCCCAGAGGCGCGATCCCGGCGCTCACCGCACCGGAGGAGACGATCACCACGTCGGACCCGCCGCGCATCCGAGCCTCGATAGCCTCGGCCAGCGCACCCAGGCGGGCCGCGTCCAGGCCGCCGTCGATGCTGGTGAGCGCAGACGACCCGATCTTGACCACGACCCGCCGTGCAGACGCGATGGACGCACGGGTGCCCGTGCCGCTCTCCTGCCGGGTGGTCACTGGTCCTCCGGATCGATCCCCTCGAGTCCGCGCCGGACCCGATGTGCGTGTTTGCGTTCTCGGGCGGAGATGCGGTCGGTCTGCTCGAACCGCGCGTCGGTGCCACGGCCGGACATCGGGACCTCCACTCCCGCCGGCATGGTGGGCTCCCAGTCGAAGGTGACCTCGCCGATCGTGACCGCGTCCCCAGGGTGCGCACCGAGCTTTTCGAGTTCGTCCTCGACGCCCAGCCGCGCCAGGCGGTCCGCCAGATAACCGACCGCCTCGTCATTGTCGAACGGTGTCTGATGCACCCAACGCTCGGGGCGGGCACCGCGCACCACGTAGTCGCCCCGGCCGGACGTGTCGCGTTCGACGACGAAACCCGAGTCATCGCGGGGCACGGGGCGGATCACCGGTCGTGAGGGCTCCGGCGGCGGGTTGTCACGCCGGAACGTCTCCACCAGCTCCCCCAGCGCGAACGTGAGGGGCCGCAGCCCCTCGCGGGTGGCGGCGGAAACGGTGAAAACCGGCCATCCCCGTTCGGAGAACTCCTCGGTGACGAACTCCGCGAGTTCGGCGGCCTCCGGCACGTCGGCCTTGTTCAGCACCACCACCCGCGGCCGGTCCGCGAGCCCCACCAGTCCGTGGTCCGCGGACAGTGCCGGACGGTAGGCTGCCAGCTCCGCCTCGAGTGCGTCCACGTCGGAGACGGGGTCCCGTCCCGGCTCCAGCGTCGCGCAGTCGACCACGTGCGCGAGCACCGCGCAGCGCTCGATATGCCGGAGGAAGTCGAGCCCCAGACCGCGCCCGTCCGAGGCGCCGGGGATCAGACCGGGGACGTCGGCGATGGTGAACGTGGTGTCGCCGGCCGACACGACCCCCAGGTTGGGCGCCAGCGTGGTGAACGGGTAGTCGGCGATCTTCGGCTTCGCCGCCGAGAGCACCGACACCAGCGAGGACTTTCCCGCCGACGGGAAGCCGACGAGGCCGACGTCGGCCACCGACTTCATCTCCAGGACCAGGTCGCGGGTCTCGCCCTCCTCCCCCAGCAGTGCGAAGCCCGGGGCCTTGCGGGCGCGGGAGACCAGCGCCGCGTTGCCCAGACCGCCGCGTCCGCCGCGCGCGGCCACCAGTGTGGTGCCCTCGCCGACCAGGTCCGCCACCACTTCGCCGTCCTCGTCCAGGACGACGGTGCCGTCCGGCACCCGCAGGACGAGGTCCTCCCCCTGCGCGCCGTCGCGGTGGGACCCCATACCCGGCTTGCCGTTGGTGGCCTTCGCGTGCGGCCGGAAGTGGAAGTCCAGCAGTGTGTGCACACCCAGGTCCACCTGCAGGATCACCGAGCCGCCGCGCCCGCCGTTGCCGCCGTCGGGCCCGCCGAGCGGCTTGAACTTCTCGCGGTGCACGGACGCGCATCCGTGCCCGCCGTTGCCGGCGCTGACATGCAGGACGACACGGTCGACGAATCTCGACATCGCGCGTCCTCCTCTCGAAGACGGTGTGCGCTCTGTTGCGCGGAAGCGGAGGCGCGCCCATGGACGGGCGCGGCCGGTGGCGGCCGCCGGGCGGCCGCATCGATCACTACTCTGCGGACGAAGCCCTGCAGACAGGAAACAGGGGCGGGCGGGATCGTAATCCTGCCCGCCCCTGTCGCCGGAGCATGAGGCGCTGCCTGCGGGCCGTCAGACCTGCGGCGCCACGATGTTGACGGTCTTGCGTCCGCGCTTGGTACCGAAGGCGACCGCACCCGCCGACAGGGCGAAGAGCGTGTCGTCCTTGCCGCGGCCGACGTTCTCGCCGGGGTGGAACTTGGTGCCACGCTGACGCACGAGGATCTCGCCCGCGTTGACGGACTGCCCGCCGAAGCGCTTGACGCCGAGTCGCTGGGCGTTGGAATCGCGACCGTTCTTGGAGCTGGACG
>CAYVJJ010000331.1:0-3446 GCA_964451655.1 uncultured Mycobacteriaceae bacterium
TCCGGCGGCAACGTGGTGTCGGTCATTGGCTCCTCTTCTGTCCAGCCCGGTCCTGTCGTGCCGTGCCGTCTCGCGGCATCCGTGAACCTGGCGCAACCGTTCAAGTCTATAGGCGGACGGCCGTCGATGCTGGTAGCGGGCGGCGCGCCCACGTCCCCGGGCGCGCCGCGCGGCACGCACACGCACCTCCGCGCGGGCGGCGGGCCGGTCCGACTGCCGGGCACGGGATGTAACACGGCCGTCCTGGACGTAACCGACCGTTCATATCCGCGCAGCGGACGCGCAACACCCGCTGGATACCTTGGCGGCACGACCAGTGAGGGGAATCCATGCCGAATCGATCGAATAGATTGCCGCGCAAAAGTTTCCACCCATTTCATCGGGGTCTGGCGTGACTCCGACCCACTGCCCCTACTGCGGCCTGCAGTGCGCGATGTCGGTGACGGGCGGCGGCACCTCGGCGCCCACGGTCACGGGCCGCACCTTCCCCGTCAACGGCGGCGGACTGTGCCAGAAGGGGTGGACGAGTGCGGAGCTGCTGCGCCACCCCGACCGGATCACCTCTCCGCTCGTCCGCTCGGGCGGTGTATTGCGGCGCGCGTCGTGGGACGCGGCGCTCGACGCGGTCGCCGCCGGCATCCAGGACGTGCAGCGCAGGCACGGCCGCGACGCGGTGGCCGTCTACGGAAGCGGCGGCCTCACCAACGAGAAGGGCTACCTGCTGGGCAAGTTCGCGCGGCTGGCGCTGGGCACCGCGAACATCGACTACAACGGGCGGTTCTGCATGTCGTCGGCCGCCGCCGCCACGCAGCGGGCGTTCGGCGTCGACCGCGGGCTGCCGTTCCCCGTCACCGACCTGGGCGAATCGCGCGCGATCATGCTCGTCGGCGCCAACATCGCCGAGACCATGCCGCCGCTGCTCCGGCACCTGCAGCCCGCGGCCGCGGCGGGCGGGCTCATCGTCGCCGACCCGCGCCGCACCCCCACCGCCGAACTGGCCGAACACGCCGGGGGCGTGCACCTTCCGCTCTCTCCCGGCACCGACGCCGCGGTGGCGCTGGGCATGCTGCACATCGCCGTCACCGAGGGGCACCTCGACCGCGCCTACATCGACGCCCGCACCGCCGGCTTCGACCGCGCCTGGGAGGCCGCGGCCCGCTGGTGGCCGCACCGGGTGGAGGCGGTCTCGGGCGTGCCCGCCGACGCGCTGCGCCGCGCCGTGGAGATCCTCTCGGGCTCCCGCGACGCGGGCACCGGCGCCTACATCCTCACCGGGCGCGGCGCCGAGCAGCACGCGCACGGCACAGCCACCGTCTCCACCGTCATCGACCTGGCGCTGACACTGGGCCTGCCGGGGCGCCCGGGCTGCGGCTACGGGACCGTGACCGGGCAGGGTAACGGCCAGGGCGGGCGCGAGCACGGGCAGAAGGCCGACCAGCTGCCCGGTTACCGCCTGCTCGCCGACCCCGGACACCGTGCGCATGTCGCCGGCGTGTGGGGGGTGCCGGTCGACGCGCTTCCGCTGCCCGGCGACTCGGCCTACGAGCTGTTCGACCGCGCGGGGCTCGACACGGGCATCCGCGCGCTGCTGGTGCACGGAGCCAACCCGATGGTGTCGGCGCCGCGCTCGGGGCACGTCGGTCACCGGCTGCGCGCCCTCGACCTGCTGGTCGTGTGCGATTTCCTGCTCTCGGAGACGGCCGCCGCGGCCGACGTGGTGCTGCCGGTGCTGCAGTGGGCTGAGGAGGACGGCACCACCACCAGCCTCGAGGGCCGGGTGCTGCGCCGACGCCGCGCGGCCGCCCCGCCGCCGGGCCCGCGCAGCGAGTTGCGGGTGCTCTCGGACCTGGCCGTGCGCCTGGGCCAGCCCGCCGAGCGTTTCCCCGCGTCCGCCGAGGCGGTGTTCGACGAGCTGCGCCGGGCCTCGGCCGGCGGCCGCGCCGACTACGCGGGCATCAGCTACCGCCGCCTCGACGCCGGCGACGCCTTGTACTGGCCGTGCCCCGCCGACGACCACCCGGGCACGCCGCGGCTGTTCCGCGACGGCTTCGCCACCCCCGACGGCCGCGCCCGCTTCTCCGGGGCCGGACACCACGGTCCCGCCGAGCACACCGACCGGCTCTTCCCGCTGTACGCCACCACGGGCCGCCTCCTCACCCACTACCAGTCCGGCGCGCAGACGCGACGGGTCCCCGAGCTGGTCGCCTCCTCCGGAGACGCGTTCGTGCAGGTGCATCCCGATACCGCGCGGCGGAACGGGCTCGCCGACGGCGCGCTCGCCCGGGTGGTCGGCCGCCGCGGCGCGATGACGGCACGGGTGCGGTGCGACGACACGATGCGGCACGACACCGTCTTCGTCCCGTTCCACTTCCCGGGCCGGGCCCGCGCCAACCTGCTGACCAACCCCGCGCTCGACCCCACCAGCCGCATGCCCGAGTTCAAGGTGTGCGCCGTGCGATTGGAGGCCGCCGCATCGTGACCGCACCGCTGACCGCGCCCCGCCGCGTCGTCATCGTCGGCAACGGGATGGCGGGCGCCCGGCTCGCCGAGGAGCTCGACGCCCTCGACCCGCACGGCCGCCGCGTGCACGTGACCGTCCTCGGCGACGAGCCGCACGCCGCCTACAACCGCGTCTTGCTCTCCACACTGCTCGCCGGGGGGATCGGCGAAGATCAGACCCGGCTGCGGACACGGCCATGGTCTCCGTCCTCGCCCGTCCACGTGCGCACCGCGGCGCCCGTCGCGGCCGTCGACACCGCCGCACGGCGCGTCATCCTCGCGGGCGGAGCCGGCTCCGTCGCCTACGACGACCTGGTGCTCGCCACCGGCGGCGCGCCGCGGACCCCGGCCATCGCGGGTGCCTACCGCGACGACGGCGCACCCGCCGAGGGTGTCGCGGCCTTCCGCACGCTCGACGACTGCCGCGCCATCGCCGGCGCGGCGCGCGCCGGCACGCGGGTGACCGTGGTCGGCGCCGGTCTGCTGGGGCTCGAGGCCGCGCGCGGCGTACTCCAGCGCGGGGCGTCGGTGACCCTGGTGCACCCCGGTGGGCACCCCATGGACCGCGAGCTCGATGCCGATGGCGGCACCGTGCTGGCCCGCACGTTCCGCGCGCTGGGCGCCGAGGTCGTGACGGGCCGCCGCGCGAGGGCGCTGCACGGGCCCGGGCATGACGGCGAGGGCACCGGCCGCGCGCTCGAGCTCGACGACGGCACCCTCATCCCCACCGACCTGCTGATCCTCTCAGCCGGCACCGCGCCGCGCACCGGCCTCGCCGCCGCGGCCGGGATCGCAGTGGACGACGGGATCGTCGTGGACGACGCGCTGCGCACCAGCGATCCGCATGTGCGCGCGATCGGCGACTGCTGCGAGCACCGCGGCACGGTGTACGGCCTGGTGCAGCCCGCGTGGGAGCAGGCCGCGGTGCTGGCGCGGCTGCTCACCGG
>CAYVJJ010000332.1:0-3432 GCA_964451655.1 uncultured Mycobacteriaceae bacterium
TGCCGGGCGCGCCCTCGCCCATCTGCTGCTGCACCAGCTCGTAGCCCTGGCGCACAGGCGCATCATCGGGCACCACCGAGATCGACGGCATCGAGACCTTGAGCCCGAACACCGGGATCGCCAGCGCGATGAGCACGGCCAGCGAGCCGATCGCGAACCACCACGGGCGGCGGTGCAGCAGCTCGCCCCACGTGGCGAACCGCGGCGAGCGGTGCTGCTGGCGCTTGGCCCACGGCAGCGAACCCGCGTTGACCTTCTTGCCCAACTTGCCCAGCACGGCCGGCAGCAGCGTCATGGTGGCCAGCAGCACGAACACCACGGCCAGCATGATGCCCACCGCCATGGTGCGCACGGCCGGCGCCGGCACCACCAGCACCGCCGACAGGCTCACCAGCACGGTGAGGCCCGAGAGCAGCACGGCCTTGCCCGCGGTGTCCATCGTCTCGGCGACGGCGGCGGTGACGGCCCCCCGGGCATTGCTGCTGCCCTTGCTCAGCGCGTCACGGAACCGCGAGACGATGAACAACGCGTAGTCGATGCCCAGCGCCAGCGCGAACATCATGGCGAAGTTCATCGCCCACACCGAGATGGGCGTGACCGTGTTGAGCAGCACCAGACCACCCGCCGAGGCGACGAGCCCCGCGAGGGTGAGCAGCAGCGGCAGCCCGGCGGCCACCATCGAGCCGAACGCCAGCACCATGATGCCCAGCGTCACCGGCCAGGAGAACATCTCGGCCTTGATCATCGCGTCGTGGTTGGCCTTGTTGAAGTCGCTCCACAGCGCCGACGCGCCCGTGGGGTAGACCTCGACGTCCTCGCCGGATAGGCCCGTGATCTCGCCCTTGACGTCGTCGACGGCGGAGACCATGCCGTCGGGGTCGGTGGCGGCGCCGGCGATGAGGATGCCGGTGTGCCCGTCGGGGCTGATCGACATGCCGGGCTGCGGCGGGATGATCTCGCCGAAGCGGTCGTCACCGGCGAAGACGTCGGCGACCTCGCCGAGCACGGCCTGCATCCGCGGGTTGTCGACTGTGGCGTCGTCCGAGTGGACCACCACCTGCACCGCCGACGAGGCATTGCCTCCGAAGTGCTCCTGGGCCAGCTCGCGCGTCTGCACGGAATCGGAGCCGTTGGCCTGCCAGCCCGCCCCCGCGAGCGAGTTGAATACGGACGGTGCGGCGGCGCCGAACGCCACCAGCACGATGATCCACACGCCGAAGACCCACTTGGCATGGCCGGCCATCGCGGTGCCGAGTAGCGCCAGCACCCCGCCGACGCTGCCCCTGGACCCGGCTGTGTGCGGGGCCTCGGGTGATGATGTCGCGGTCATGAGGCATACCCCCGGGCGGGTCGCGGCGTGTTCCTGTTCTGCATGGGTTCCACTCCTGGTGTTCCGCTGGGAGGCTGTTCGATATATACCCCCTGGGGTATTCACGGCACACGGGATGAGCGCGGCAGCGTGGGGGGATTGCCCGCAAATATACCCCTAGGGGTATCTATACGCAAGGAGTGCCCCCGGAACCCTCCGAGGGCACCGCCGGCACGACCCCGCACACACCCCGGCGCGCCCCCCACCGGCGCTGGCACCAGGGCCGGCACACCAGCACCGACGCAGTGGAAGGCCGGCCCGGTGACCGGGCCGGCCTTCCGCTGCGGATCCTCAGGGGCCGGTTTACGCCGCGATCTCGATGCGCCGCGGCTTCGCCTCGCCCGCCTTGGGCAGCTCGATACGCAGGACGCCGTCCGTCAGCGATGCGGAGACGCCCTCTTCGTCCACCTCGTGCGGCAGGCTCACGCGGTACGCGAACGATCCGCTGCGGCGGGCGCGGCGGTGCACCACGCCCTCGTGCTCGCGCTCGGCGAGCCCGCCCTTGACGGTGAGGTCCTGGCCGTCGAGGTCGATGGTGATGTCCTCACGCCGGACCCCGGGCACCTCGGCCTCGAGGATGTAGGCGCCGTCGGTCTCCTCGACGTCGACGGCCGGGACCCAGCCGGCCGACGGATGCAGTGCGGCATCGGCGTCGAGCGCGCCGGCCATCACGCGGCGCATCTGGTCGAACTCGCGGAACGGGTCCCACACGCGGGCACCGGCGGGGACGCGGCGAACGGGAAGAGCCATGGTCGGAATACCTCCTGGTGTTGCTTTCGCTGTCACCTATATGAGCGTGGTCGACTCATGTTTTATTCCGGCATGAGCGGCATGGACTCAATCGGCGCTCCGTGCGCCCGGCCCAGGCCTGCGGATCCGCGCAACCAGCACCGCCCCAACCGCCAGCACGGCCGCCGCCGTGATGAAGGCCGAGTCGTACCCGCCGGAGAGCAGCGGCGTGACCACCAGCGGCCCGAGGATCTGGCCGACGGCGTATCCGGCGGTGAGCACGGCGGCCGCGCGCGGCACCCGCATCTCCACGCCCGCGGTCATCGCCAGCATCGCGATCCCCATGAACGTGCCGCCGAACAGCACCGCGGCCACCGCCGCCGCCGCGGTACCGCCGACCAGGGCCGGCAGCAGCGCGGAGACGACCTGCAGCACCAGCGCCGCGGCCAGGAGCGTTTCGGTGCGGAAGCGCCGGCGCGCCAGTGCCCACAGGGCCGTGGACGGTGCGGCGGCGGCGCCGACGAGCACCCAGGAGGCCGGACCGGTCCACTCGGGGCCGTCCGCCGAAACCGCCGCCACCAGGAACGTACCCAGAATGATGTAGCCGAGGCCTTCGAGGAAGTAGCCGGACCCGAGCAGCCACGCGTTGCGCGGCCCGGTTTCCGGCAGCTCGACGCGCACCGGCGGCCCGTCTCCCGCATCCGCCTCGCCCCCGGCCCCCGGTTCGGGCCCGCCCGCCGGCGTCAATCCCCACGCGCCCGCGGCGAACGCCGCCCCCAACGCGGCCGCCACCAGCCACAGCGGCTCCCAACCGAGCACCGGCTGCAGCAGCGTCACCGCCAACCCGCTGACCGCGATTCCCGCCCCGACCCCGGCGTAGCCCAGGCCGGGGAAGGGCCTGCCGGCCAGGGCGTTCGCCGAATACACGAACACCACCGCGCTCGCGATGCCCGCCACCAGCCGGGCCGCCGACCACAGCGGCACGCTCACCCCCGCGATCATGGCGACCTCGCTGACCACGAGCACGGCCAGCGCCCCACGGAACACCGGGCGCGAGTGCGACCAGCCGGGCCGCGCGATCATCGCGACCGCGCCGAGGAAGTAGCCCAGGTAGTTGGCCGTGGCCACGAAGGCCGTCGCCGACGACGAGACGCCGGCCTGGTCCTGCATGAGCGGCAGGAGCGGGGTGTAGACGAACCGTCCGACCCCCATCGCCGCGGCGAGCCCCGCGCACGCCTGCAGCGCGGGCACCGGCGACGGACGCTCCGGCGCGGCATCGGCGTCCGCGAGGCGGCGACGCCGCGGCATCACGCCCCCGCCCGCCGTCCGCCGGC
>CAYVJJ010000333.1:0-3407 GCA_964451655.1 uncultured Mycobacteriaceae bacterium
GTCCACTAAGTTGGGCCCCCGGGTCTCGGGCGGGCCCCCCGCGCGCCGCCCGCCCCGGGGGCGCCCGGGGGGGGGACGGACTTGGGCGGCGCCGCCCTCGCCCGCGCCGCCCTCGGGTGGAGTGCGGGTCATGCAGACGAACTTAGCTGGCCCCCGCCTTGCCGCTGCACACCGGCCAGGCGCCCCAGCCCTGTGCGGCCTGGACCTTCTCGGCCACCGCGATCTGCTGTTCGCGGCTGGCGAGGTCCGCGCGCGGCGCGTACTGGCCGCCGCCGAAGGCCTGCCACGTCTGCTGGGTGAACTGCAGGCCGCCGTAGAAGCCGTTGCCCGAGTTGATCGACCAGTCGCCGGTGGCCTCGCACTGCGCGATGGAGTCCCAGACGCTGCCGTTCGGGACGGACGGGGCCGACTTGGTGCCCACCCGGACCTTCGCCGGGGTGCCGGGCTCGAGGACCTTCTCGTCGAGCTTGACGCGCTCGGTCTCGTCGCCGTTGACCGTCGTGACCTTGTAGGTCACCTCGCGGCTGCCGGGGTCGCCCGGCTCGGTCACCTCGGTCTTGCCCTTCGCCAGGGTGTCGTCCTCGGTCTTGTCGGCCGGCGGGTCGAACTGCTCGGTCACCGTCTCGGTGGTGGTGCGCACGCGCTCGACGTCCACGGACATGCCCTCGGTGACCGGGGTGTCCGCCGCCGGTTTCACGGTGTCCTCGCCCTGCAGCGGCACGCCCAGCGCCGCGAGCATCTCGCCCACCGTCGCCTCGGCGCTGGAGACCTCGGTGGTCTTGCCGCCGTCGTCGAGGGTGACGGCCTTGGGCGTGGTGACGTCCAGCGCCATGCCGTCGAGCGGCAGGCGGTGCGAACGCGACGCGGACACCTTGGTGCCGGCGGACGCGGCGTCGAACTGCGCGAGCGCCTCCTGCACGGTGGACGCGGTGGTCCACACCGTGCGCTGCTGCCCGTCGATGGTGAGGGTGAGCTGCTTGGCGTTGCGGAGCACGACGGTGTCGCCGCCGGAGACCTCCTCATCCGCCGCCGGCGCCACGACGTCGCGCGGGTCGACGGAGTAGCCGGCGTCCTCGATGACGTCCTGCACCGATGAGGCCAGGGTGCGCACCTGGATCTGCTGGCCGTCGACGTCGAGGGTGACCGTCTTGAGCATGGCGGCCACTGCGGCACCGCCGGCCACCAAGGTCAGCAGCAGTGCGCCGAGGACGGCGCGGAGCAGGAAGGACGGGGCGCGGTTGATGCGGGAGAGAGCGGACATCGTTTCCCTGTGCTGGCAGTTCCGGGCAGGGGTGGACACCGGGCGTCGGCCGCCGCGCGGGCGGCTTGTGCGGGTTGCGGCGAGCGGGTCTCCGCTGCGCCGTGGTGCCCGGGACTTCCCCATCCCGGCTTCACGATCACAGGACGGTAACGAAACGGTATCGGCACTGCAATCCGATTTCCGGGTTCCGCGGCCGGACCGGCGATGCGCGCGGCGCATACCTGCGGATACGACGGCCGTGTGAGGTACCCCACCGCGCCCGTCCGCGGGCGTGTCGCGCGCCGAGCGCGGACGCTCAACCCTGTACCCGCACTACAGGTTCAGGGTCGCCCTCACAGCCCGTAGACGCGCTCGGCGTTGCGCACCGCGAGCGCGGCGACCGCCTCCGCCGTACTGCCCCGCAGGTGCGCCAGGGCGCGCGCGGTGTACGGCAGGCAGTACGGCTCGTTGGGGGCGCCGCGGTACGGGTGCGGCGTGAGGAACGGCGCATCGGTCTCCAGCAGGAACTGGTCGTCCGGCGGCACCTGCGCCGCCGCGTGCAGCTCCTTGGCGTTGCGGAAGCTGACCGTCCCCGCGAAGCTCAGCACGTAGCCGGCGTCCACGCACTTGCGGGCCGTCTCGGGGCCGGAGGAGAAGCAGTGGAAGATCACCGTCTCCGGCGCCCCCTCGGAGGCCAGCACCGCCAGGACGTCGTCGTCGGCCTCCCGGTTGTGGATCATCAGCGGCAGCCCGGTGCGCTTGGCCAGATCGATGTGCCAGGCGAACGCCTCGAGCTGGTCGTCCCGCTCGGCGCAGCCGTCCATCCTCCCGGGCCAGTACCAGTCCAGCCCCGTCTCGCCGACGGCCACGACACGCTCGCCGCCGGCGAGGTCCTCCAGCACGCGTCGCGCCTCGTCGTCGAGGGCGTTCGCCCGCGTCGGATGCAGGGCGACGGCGGCGTGGACGCGCTCGTCCCACCCGGCCGCCTGCACGGCCGCGCGCGCGGCGTCGAGATCGTCGGCGATGGTCACCACCCGGCGCACGCCCGCGCGCCCGGCGCGGTCCATCACCGCCGCCAGCGACGCCTCATCGTGCACGCCGCACGCGTCCAGGTGTGTGTGGGCGTCGAGCAGCTCGCCCACCGGCTCGGGCACCGGCGGCGCCGGCCGCTCCCGCTTCACCGGTGCACCGGGGCCCACTCCGGGCCGGTCTCACCCAGCGCCGCATCCAGCTTGCGGAACAGCGGCGCCGGTTTGGACAGCGGCGTGCCCGGCTGCACCTCGGTGCGGCGCCACGCGGCCTTCTCGGCGGCGTAGTCGCCCATCAGCACCGGGTAGCTGCGCCCCTCCGCCGGCAGGCCCGCGCCCACGGGCCCCTGCGGCAGCGCGGGCGAGACGAGGTCGTCCACCTCGCGGACCTCGGGCTGGGCCGCCCACACCCCGGTGCCGCCGAGCAGCTCGTGCACGGACTGCGCCGAGTGCGGCAGGAACGGGGTCAGCAGCGCGTTGGCGTCCGAGACCACCTGCAGCGACGTGTGCAGCACCGTGGCCAGCCGGTCCGCCTGCGCCGGGTCCTTGGCCAGCTTCCACGGCTCCATGTCGGAGATGTACTTGTTGGCGGCCGACACCACACGCATGGCCTCGCCTGCCGCCGAGCGGAACCGGCTGCGGGCCAGGTCCGCGCCCACGGTGCCGAACGCCGCCTGCGCCGAGCGCAGCAGCTCGGCGTCCACCTCGGTCACCGTCCCGGGCCGCGGGATCGCGCCGAAGTTCTTGAACGCCATCGACACCGAGCGGTTGACCAGGTTGCCCCACTCGTTGGCCAGCTCGAAGTTGGTGCGCCGGACGAACTCCTCCCACGTGAAGTCGGTGTCCTGCGTCTCGGGGCCCGCCACCGAGATGAAGTAGCGCAGGGCGTCCGGGCCGAACTCGCGGAGGAAATCGTGCACGTAGATGACGGTGCCGCGGGAGGTGGAGAACTTCGACCCGCTCATGGTGAGGAACTCCGAGGACACCACCTCGGTGGGCAGGTTGAGGGCGCCCAACGGCCCCGGCCCGCCCCCGCGGGTGCCGTCGCCGCGGTAGCCGAGCAGCTCCGAGGGCCAGATCTGCGAGTGGAAGGTGATGTTGTCCTTGCCCATGAAGTAGTGGCTGATCGCGTCCGGATC
>CAYVJJ010000334.1:0-3405 GCA_964451655.1 uncultured Mycobacteriaceae bacterium
CCGCCCTTGGTGCCCAGGTCGGACAGCCCGAACTGCGCGGCGTGGAACGGGCCCTGCGTGATCGGCGTGAGCGGCAGCCTGCCCTCGCTGAACGCGCGGTCGTAGGGCTCGTCGCCGCGCAGGAAGTCGTCGTCGTGCCCGGCTTCGACGAACCCGTTGAACCGCTCGACCGTCGCCACCAGCGCGTCCGCCGGCACGCCGATCTGCCCGGCGAGCCCCTCGAGCGTGTCCGCCGTCTTCCACAGCCCGGCGGCGACGTACTTCTCCGTCTCCTGGATCGACACGTTGGGGGCCTGCACCGGCGGCCGCTCGCCGTCGCGGTCGTCGTAAACCATCCAGAACGGCAGGGTCAGCGAGCCGTCGGCGATGCGGTCCAGCGCGACCCGGCCCAGCCGGTCGTAGGCGGCCGACTCGTTGACGAACCGTTCCCCGTCCTGGTTGACGAAGATGCCGCCGGTGAACCACAGCGCGAACGCCGAATTGCCATCGGGATGCGTGAGGCCCGGCGACCACCACGCCTGGTCCATCAGGTCGGTGTCGGCGCCCGCAGCGATGCCCGCGGCGATGGCTCTGCCCTGGCTGCCCGGCGTGCCCATCGAGTCGCGCGCAACGCCGGGCACGCCATACCTCGTGCGCATCTCATCGTTGCGCTCGAAGCCGCCCGACGCGACGATGACGCCGCGGCGGGCCTTGATCGCGGTGCGCGTGCCGTCGACGGTGGCCATCGCTCCCACCACGGCGCCGTCCTCCACGACGAACTCGTCGACGGGGGTGTTCAGCCGCGTGCGAGCGTGCGGGTACTGCTGCAGCGCCAGCAGGAAGCGGCCGATCAGCGCCTGGCCGCCGATCACCTGCGGGGGCAGCTCCCAACCCAGCCAGTCAGTGTCGAGCGGCGGGCGCAGCACGTCGCGCAGCGCGCCCAGCTTCTCAGGCTTGAGCGGCACGGGCATGATGTGGCGGCCCTTGGCGCTGGCCTTGGGAGCCTTACCGAAGTAGTCGGGCCACGGCAGCTCCATGAACTTGAGGTTGCGGTCCCGCTCGAGGTAGTCGATCAGCGGGGCTCCCGAGCGGACGAACTGCTCCTGCAGCTCGGCCGGCGTGCGGTCGCCGACCACCGCGCGGTAGTAGGTGAGTGCGTCCTCGATGGTGTCCTCGTCGCCGTTGCGCCGGAGCACCGCGTTGCACGGGAACCACATGCCCCCGCCGCCCGAATACGAGGTGACACCGCCGAAACGGTCGGTGGCCTCCACCAGCAGGGTGTCCAGGCCCTCACGCGCCGCAGTGTATGCGCCCGTGACCCCGCCTCCGCCGGACCCGATCACCAGCACGTCGCACTCATCGTCCCACTGCACGCCATTCACCCTTCGCCGTTGAGCACAGTCCCCTGCGAAGGTTCCACCGCAGCGCGGCCGGCGGCAGCGTCCTTCCCGGTGACAGGGACGGCCGGCCGGGCCGCGCGGCTAACCGGCCGTCACCGCCCCCTCGGCATGCGCGACGCCGGGCTTCGACCCGGACCGCGGTGTGTCCAGCACGACGCGCACCGCGCCGATCCACACCAGCGCGGCGCCGAGAAGGTGCAGGACGACGACGAGTTCGGGCAGGTGGGTGAGGCTCTGGACGATCCCGATCGACGCCTGCAGCCCCAGCACGCCCAGGAACACGCCCACGCGGAACCGGGCCGTCGCGGCCTCGGGGGTCAGTGAACGCCACAGCAGCAGCGCCACCGCCAGCGTCGCCGCCGCGGCGAGCCCGTGGACCCAGGTGATCAGTGCCCAGTCGATGGGGATGCGGTGCACCTCGCTGCTGTCGCCCGCGTGCGGGCCGGCTCCCGTGGTGATCGTGCCGAGCACCACCACCACGGCGCTCACACCGAGTAGCGCGCGGGCGAGCGCATGCGACCGCGCACCCACCCCCATCGGCTGCGGTGCGTCCGCCGCCCGCACGCGGTGCCAGGTGAAGGTGGTGGTGGTCAGCAGCGCGGTGGCGGCGAGGAAGTGCAGGGCGACCGTGTACGGGTTGAGCCCGGTGAGCACGGTGATGCCGCCGATCACCGCGTTGAGCATCACCATCCAGAACTGCGACCACGCCAGGCGGGTCGTGATGATGTCGTGCGGACGCTGCAGGCGGGCCGCGATGATCGCCCACCCCACCGCGGCGGACAGCACCCAGGTGAGCATGCGGTTGCCGAACTCGATGATCCCGTGGATGCCCATCTCGGCGGTCGTCGCGATCGAATCATCGGTGCAGGACGGCCACTCCGGGCAGCCCAGGCCCGACCCCGTCACGCGCACCACGCCGCCGGTCACCATGAGCACGACGCTCATCACCATCGCCGCGGTGGTCGCCCAGTACAGCCCCCGGCGCCCCACCGTGAAGCGGTCCGCCAGCAGGGTGAACGGCGTGACCCGGGGCATCGGGATCCAGGGCCGGGGCGAGGACACGCCGGCGGTCGGCGGGTCCGCCTGCACCGGGCGTCCCCGGGACGGCCCGTCGTTCAGCGGGGTGTGGGACATGGGCGGCACGACCTTTCCTGCGCAGTGGCCGGCCATGATTCTATCCGCCCGCCGCGGCCGCCCGGCCGGACACCGAGCGACGGGAGAGCGCCGTCACACGCGCCGAGCCGCCCGCGGGGCGAAATGCCGGACCACTCCCTCCTGCACGGACGAGGCCACCGGGGTCCCCTCAGCGTCGAAGAACGTGCCCGCGCCGGTGCCGCGGGAGGCCGCCGCCACGGGGGACGTGCTGGCATAGAGGAGCCACCGGTCGAACCGCGCCGGCCGGTGGAACCACAGCGAGTGGTTGAGGGTCGCCGCCAGGACCCGGTCCAGCCCCCACGACAGTCCGTGCCGCGTGAGCACCGAATCGAGCACCGTCATGTCCGAGGCGTAGGCCAGCAGCGCGGCATGCAGGCACGGGTCGTCCGGGATCGGGCCCGCGGGCCGCATCCACACCCTGTTGTCGGTACGTGACTCTCCGGTGCCCTTCTGCACCCAGGGAGGGTCGTTGGCGTAGCGCAGGTCGATGGGATGCAGCGCCCCGGCGAACGCCGGTAAGGACTCCTCGAAGCCGGCGAGCGCCTCGTCGAACACCGGCAGCTCGGCCGGCGGACGCACCGCCGGCGCCGCGGGCCCGTGCTCGAGGCCCGACCCGGGCTCCGAGAACGCCGCCAGCATCGTGCACACCACTGCCCCGTCCTGGGTGACGTCGACTCGGCGGTTGGCGAACGAGCGCCCGTCACGGAGCCGCTCCACGGTGATGTCCAGGTCGCGTTTCGGGTCGCCGCCGCGGATGAAGTGGGTCTGGATCGAGTGCACATGCTGCGGCCCGGCCACTGTGCGCCCCGCCGCGATCAGCGACTGCGCCAGCAGCTGGCCGCCGAAGGTGCGGCTGAAGCCGACGCGGTCC